>DASZKQ010000334.1:0-30878 GCA_035552835.1 Mycobacterium sp.
CGTGTTTTCGTCCGTCTGGGTGATTTCGGCCACCAAACCGGCCTCGTCGATCATCTCGGCCAACGCCTCAGCCCGCCAGGGCTGGTCCACAACGACCGACAGCCTGGCCCCACCGCCGACCGTCACGATCTGGCCGGCGGCCGCCAGCACCCCGGTGAGGTCGCCGACCGCAGGCGGCACCGACTCCGCCGAGAAGAAGGACAGCTGACTCACGTCACCGACAGTAAGCGCCCGGGTGACGATGCGCGCCGTGGCGCGCTGTGGGGGTATCCCAGCCGCGTGGCGGCGAGGGGGCGAGCCGCGCAATCAGGGCCCACCCGCCGCACGCTTTGCGCAGCGGCCGGGCGACCACAGCGAAAACCCCCCGACCGAACCCGGAAACTCCGGACCGCGCGGGGGGTTGTCGTCAGAGGTTACTCAGATGGAGCGGACGCCGGTGGCCTGGGGACCCTTGGGGCTCTGGCCGACCTCGAACTCGACCCGCTGGTTCTCCTCGAGGGTGCGGAAGCCGCTTCCCTGGATCTCCGTGTAGTGGACAAACACGTCGGCTGAACCGTCCTCGGGGGCGATGAAGCCGAATCCCTTCTCCGCGTTGAACCACTTCACAGTTCCCTGTGGCATTTCTTGATCTTTCCTTTACTTCTCGGGTGCGGTACACCGCCTTTCGGTGCACCGGGCCCGTTCCGACCGCTATACCTTGCCGAGTCGCCGGAACTTCACCCGACCTACAACCTCGCAGGAACCGCGGCCGCAACGTTGATCCTGCGAAAGTTTTACACGAACACAGAAGCTGCGACCGCAAACAGTCAATCACGTTCATCGCGTCTGCGACAGCCTCAGGTGATCAATTCAGCTACCAAGAGGTAAACAATTGAGGTGAGATGCTCCAAACCCCTGGCCGCGGGGTCGCCGTCGGTTGAGGTATTCGGCAATTAGCTCACCAGGAGGGGCGGACACATGGTGACGTTCGGCAGCGGACTGCTCGCCGCCGCGGTCGCCGGTAGCGAACCGGGAGAACACCCGCTACGTCATGTCGCCGAGCTGCCGCCAAAACACGGCCGCCGACGTCCGTGGCCGGCATGGGCCGAGCCGGACGTGGTGCGCGCCTTCACCGATCGCGGTATCAGCTCGCCGTGGGCACATCAGGCTGACGCAGCGGAGTTGGCGCATGCCGGCCGTCATGTGGTTATCAGCACTGGCACAGCGTCGGGGAAATCGTTGGCCTATCAGCTTCCGATCCTCAACGCGCTGGCGTCCGATCCGCGGGCCAGGGCGCTGTACTTGTCGCCGACGAAAGCGCTTGGCCATGACCAGTTGCGGGCCGCGCATACGCTGACCGCGGCGATACCCCGGTTGGGTGATGTCGCGCCGACTGCCTACGACGGTGACAGTCCGGCCGAGGTGCGACGTTTCGCGCGCGAGCGCTCGCGGTGGCTGTTCTCCAACCCCGATATGGTCCACCTGGCACTGCTGCGCAACCATCCCCGGTGGGCGGTATTTCTGCGTGGCCTTCGTTTCCTGGTTATCGACGAATGCCATTACTACCGCGGTGTTTTCGGCTCGAACGTAGCGATGGTGCTGCGTCGCCTGCTGCGGTTGTGCGCACGCTACTCGGTCGACTCGGCCACAACGCCTTCGATACCGACCGTCATCTTCGCCAGCGCGACAACGGCAGCTCCAGGTGCAACTGCCGCCGAGCTCATCGGCCAGCCGGTGGCAGAGATCACCGAGGACGGTTCGCCGCAGGGCGCCCGCACGGTGGCGTTGTGGGAGCCGGCACTGCGCACCGACCTCGTCGGCGAAAACGGCGCTCCGGTACGACGGTCCGCCGGTAGCGAGGCGGCACGAGTGATGGCCGACCTGATCGCCGAAGGGGCACGCACGCTGACCTTTGTCCGGTCGCGGCGGGGCGCCGAATTGACCGCGCTGGCAACACGTGCGCGGCTGGAGGACATCGCTCCGGAGCTCACCGAGTCGGTGGCGTCTTATCGGGCGGGTTATCTGCCCGAGGACCGTCGCGCGCTCGAACGCGCGCTGGTCGACGGACAGTTGCGAGGTCTGGCCACCACCAACGCGCTGGAGTTAGGGGTCGATATCGCCCGGCTCGACGCGGTGGTGCTGGCCGGTTTCCCCGGGACGGTCACATCGTTTTGGCAGCAGGCCGGCCGAGCTGGGCGACGTGGTCAGGGCGCGCTGGTCTTGCTGGTCGCCCGTGACGATCCGCTAGACACCTACCTGGTGCATCACCCCGCCGCGTTGCTGGACAAGCCGATCGAGCGCGTGGTGATCGATCCGGCCAACCCCTACATCCTCGGCCCGCAGTTACTTTGTGCCGCAACGGAATTACCCATGGAGGATGCCGAAGTGCGAACGTTGGGGGCCGAGGAGGTCGCCGAGGGACTCGTCGACGACGGGCTGCTACGACGACGATCCGGCAGGTACTACCCGGCCCCGGGCGTCGATCCGCATCCGGCGGTGGACATTCGGGGGTCGTCGGGCGGCCAGATCGTCATCGTGGAGAGCGAGACCGGACGATTGCTGGGGACCGCCGGTGCCGGACAGGCCGCCGCTTCGGTGCACCCCGGGGCGGTATACCTGCATCAAGGCGAGAGTTACGTTGTCGATTCGCTGGACTTCGAAGAGGGCGTGGCTTTCGTTCACGCCGAAGATCCCGGGTACGCGACGTTTGCAAGGGAATTCACCGACATCGCGGTCACCGGAGCCGGTGAACGGCGGGTATTCGGTTCGGTCACGTTAGGCCTGGTACCAGTCAGCGTCACCAGTCAAGTCGTCGGCTATTTGCGCCGTCGGTTGAGCGGGGAGGTCATTGACTTCATCGAGCTGGATATGCCGGCGTACACGCTGGCCACCACCGCGGTGATGTACACGATCACGCCGGAGGCTCTGCGCCGCAACGGGATCGACGCGCCGCAGATCCCTGGATCGCTACACGCCGCCGAGCACGCCGCGATCGGGCTGCTGCCCTTGGTGGCCAGCTGCGACCGCGGCGACATCGGCGGCTTGTCTACCGCGGTGGGTCCAGAGTCCGACGGGCTGCCCAGCGTCTTCGTGTACGACGGCTATCCGGGCGGAGCGGGTTTCGCCGAACAGGGTTTCCGCCGGGCGAGCACCTGGCTGGGTGCCACCGCTGCCGCTATCGAGGCGTGTGAATGCCCGTCGGGATGTCCGTCCTGCGTGCAATCACCGAAATGCGGCAGCGGTAACGAACCACTGGATAAGGCCGGGGCTGTGCGCGTGTTGCGCTTGGTTCTCACGGCGCTGGCTCACGACGGGACATCGCGATGACGACCGACCCCTCGACGGTCGACTTCCACGTGTCTGTGTCGTAGCAGCCGCCATGAAAACACACAGTTCCTCGCTGCTGAAGAAACGCACATGCCGAAATTACAAACCAGTGCGGCGAACGGTCGGACAGCACAATCCGCTCGCAATCCCAATGGGCGCAGCAGCAAAATACCCGGCCACGCGGACCTGTGCAAGTTACCGGCTAACGTATCAAGGTCATCCTTAGGTTGACTGCCGCCACACTTCGCCGGATTGAGCAGGGCGGCAACGAGTTATCCCTTGCCAGATCGGTAATATGCCGAAGCATGGCCCGCGACTGGCTGCTCGTGGAAACGCTGGGCAACGAACCGGCAGTGGTAGCGCTGGGCCGTCAATTGCGAAATCTCGTTCCCATTACCGTGTTTCTGCGGCGTAATCCTCATCTTGCTGCCATCCAAGCCGCAATCGCGGAGTCGTTGCAAAATAGCCAAAGCCTGGTCAGCATCACACCCAAGAGTGACCGAGTGATCCGCACCGAGCCGGTGTTGATGTCCGACGGCCGCATGCACGGTGTGCATATCTGGAGCGGGCCGGCTGCGGTTGAACCCCCGGAGCGGCCGATCCCGGGCCCGCTGAAATGGGATATGACCCTTAGAGTGGCCACCGATACGCCGGAGTCACTGGCCAACACCGGCAGGAATCTCGAGGTCGAGGATCCCGTGGGTCGCGCGTTCGCGGACAGCTGGCCGTCGGGTGATCTCAAGCCGAATGAAGGTAGGGCGCTGGCGGCGGCGGTGCGGTCGCAACCAGGTCAAACGCTGTGCGACACCTGGGACAGCACCGATTGGCAGGGCAATCGCATCCGGGTGAGTTTTGTGGCTCGCAACGGGCTGGAGCCCGGGCCGGATGGCCGCGACCATGTCATCGCACGGGGGATGAATTGGCGTGCCGAACCGGCCGACAAGGCACCGTCGACCGACCGACTTGCGCAGCGGATCCTGCACGGGCTGGCACAGCCCGGTGTGCACCGGGCGTTGTTCGATCCCGCCAGCTGGACGCTGTTGAAATGGCTCGACGAGCCCTGTCCGTTTTATGACTGGCGACGTATCGCGATCGATGGACGGGTGCATCCCAGCGACGAAGCGAGGATGGCGGCCATGACCGCAGAGTTCGCCGGCGGCGCCACCAGCGGGGTGCTGCGCATGCCGGGCCATGACGGCGGCTGGATTCCTGTACATGTGACCGTCAACCGGGTGGAAGTCGAGCAGAAAACATTCGCCGGGCTGGTCTCACTGCGGTTGCCCACAGCGGCCGAACTCGCCGGCGCGGACCTTTCCGATTTCGATCCAGCCGGCGGCTAAACCCGGTCGGCCGGGCCGGCGCGGGCGGCGGCCCGCGCGCTGCCCCAGCCGACGCCGAGGCGTACCTCGACTGTGACGACGACGTCCAGGTCGTCCACAGCGCAGCCGGTGGTACTCGTCCGCATCTCGCGGGCCACCGCTTTTGCCCGCGCGCACGCTGTCGCGGGCCCGGCGGCCAGCCGCGCCGCAGCGGCCAGCGCGGCCAAATCGGCGGCCGCCTGGGCCCGGTGGCGAGCTACCACCGCAGAGCCCAGATACAGGCTGCCGCCGGTGATGGACAGCAGCACGGCGACCATCGCGGCCGCGACTACGGTGGCTGATCCCCGTTCACCGCGGCGGCTCCACCGCCGAGACGCCGGTAGCCGTGATTCCCAGCGCCGGCAGCAGATTCGACCGGGCGGTGACCGTCGCGACGACGAACTCGCCGTCGCGGCGCAGCTGGACCAGAGCGCCACCGGGCGCGATACCGCGGGCGGTGACGACCGCCGAGCGCTCATCACCACGCGCGGCCAACCGGGCAGCTTCGCGGGCGGCGTCGACGCAGCGGACTTGCATCGATACCGCTGTGACACCGGCCAGGCACAGCACCAGCACCGCGACCAGCGTGACGACGCCCAGCGCCGCCTCCACTGTGCTCGTGCCGACATCGCCGACTACGCCTTGGTGTTGAGCGCGCGGGCGATGATGTTGGTCAACGCCGTCACGATGGAGTCCCCGGTCACCACCGTGTACAGAATCGCAGCGAACGCCGCCGCCGCGATCGTCCCGATCGCGTACTCGACCGTGGACATCCCGGCCTCGTCGACCGCCAACAGCAACGCACGCGCACGTAGCACACGAAACATGTTGGTTATCTTCATTTTTCCCTCCTCCGTTACCACATGTAGAGCTCGCCTGCGCCGTCAAAGCAAGCCTGACTGCAGTAAGTCACCGGCCAATCCCACCACCACCGGAACAATGCCCAGGCACACGAACGCGGGTAGGAAGCACAGTCCGAGCGGACCGGCAATCAGCACCGCGGCACGTTCGGCGGTCGCCGCGGCCATATGCGCGGCGTCCTGGCGACACTGCGCGGCAAGCGCCGCCACCGCCTCGGCCAGCGCCACGCCCGATGCCGAAGACCGTCGCGCCAGCCGCAGCAACGCATCGGTCTGCGCGTCCACGGAACCGGCCGGCAGATCCGGCGGTGCCGCCCAAGCGACGGCAGGGTCGGCACCCAGCGTCAGCAGGTCGGCGGCGCGACGCAGCACCCGGGCCAGCACCGGCGGCGCCGAGGGCGCAGTCGCTGCCGCGGCGGTCGACACCGCCATGCCCGTCGCCAGGCACACAGCCAGCACATCCAGGCTCGAGGCGACGGCCAGCGGATCCGGGCCACGCACCGCTCGTCGCGGCGTGGCGGGGGCGCGGGCCGCCATCATGGCCCGCGCCCTCACCCTCGACGGCTGGGTGCCGCTCAACAGAGCGAAGGCCAGCAGCAGCGCAGCCGTATTCATGCGCGCCGCTCTCCCCCGAAAGCGGGTGGGGGTACCCCCAGCTGCGCAGCGGCGAGGGGGTGTGCCCCCACCTCATCGCTACCCCTATTACTCACGCCGGCGCGGCTCATGACGCCGCGCGATCGGTGATGCGGTCCGACCAGAGCAGCCCGCCGCAGACCAGCGTCACCCCGATCACCAGCAGCCA
The DNA here is from genome assembly GCA_035552835.1 of Mycobacterium sp. Lineage (GTDB taxonomy): Bacteria > Actinomycetota > Actinomycetes > Mycobacteriales > Mycobacteriaceae > Mycobacterium. Next base: position 6,327 of record DASZKQ010000334.1, read on the forward strand.
GCCGCCTGCGTGACCGGCCAGCAAGAACGCCGCCGGGTCCGCGCCGATGAGTTGACCGAACAGCACCGACAGCATCGGCAGGCCCGCCAGGATGGCCGCGGTGGCACGGGCACCGGCCATCGCCGACGTTACATGCCCGGAAAACCGTTGCCGCTCAGCAATATCACGTTGAGCCGCGCGCATCAGAGTAGATATCGCCAGACCGTGTTCGGATGCCAGTTCCCAGCACACCGCGAGCCGATCCCATTGCGCTGGCAGCGCCGAGGTCTCAGCGACGCTGCGCAATCCGGCGGTGACGTCGGCGCCCAAACGGGCGCGCGCTGCCACCGCACGGCATGAGTCCGCGACCGGACCGGCCGTTTCGTCCGCCGCGACGGCGAACGCCTGCGCCGGGTGGGCACCGACCCGCAATTCGCCCACCAACACATCGATCGCGGTTTCCAGCTGCCGGCCCTCATCCATCCCCCGACGGCTACGGCGACGGCGACGGTAGCGCAAGCCTCCGGTTGCGGCGAGCACCACCGTCGCGAGAACCGTTGTCAGCGGGAGCAATACGGCACCGCCAGCCACAGCACACCCGGCACACCATCCGGCGACCCGCGGCGACAATCGGGTGCGGCTGCGGTCGGGGCGAGCAAGCCGTTGACGCGGCGACGCAGGCGATACCAGCAGAGCTGCCGACAACGCCAGCGAAGCCACCGGTGCGGTCATCTGAGCGTCCGGCTCTGGATCAGCCGGCGCAACGCCGCGACCTCATCGGTCAGTCCGCGGTCGGCATGCCACACAGTGACCGCGCCGACCATTCCGTCGGTTTGACGTAGCACAGCGATTTCGGCGAGTCGCCGCTGGCCGGCGCGATCGCGGGCAACATGCAGCAGCACCTGAACGGCTGCAGCCAGTTGACTGTGCAGCGCACGGCGATCCAGGCCGCCGAGAGCGCCCAACGCCTCCAAACGAGCTGGAACCTCGCCCGGATTGTTGGCATGCACTGTGCCCGCACCGCCGTCGTGACCGGTGTTCAGCGCCGCGAGCAAATCGACCACTTCGGCGCCTCGAACCTCTCCAACGACAATGCGGTCTGGCCGCATCCGCAGCGCTTGCCGGACGAGTTGGCGCACCGTAACTTCGCCGACACCTTCGACATTGGCGCAACGCGCGACCAACCTGACCAGATGCGGATGCGGCGGCGCCAGCTCGGCGGCGTCCTCGACGCACACGATCCGCTCGTCCGGCAAAACTGCGTTCAGCATCGCCGACAGCAGCGTCGTCTTGCCGGCCCCGGTACCTCCGGACACCAAAAACGCCAACCTGGCGGCGATCACGTCAGCGAGCAGTGCGGCGGCCGTCGGCGCGATGGCGCCCGCCGCGATCAGCGCGGACAAATCTTGGGTGGCCGGTCGAAGCACCCGCAACGACAGGCAGGTGCCGGCGACGGCGACCGGTGGCAGCACGGCATGCAGCCGGACCGCGAAGCCGCCAGCGCCCACCCCGGTCAGCTGACCGTCCACCCACGGTTGCGCGTCGTCGAGACGGCGACCTGCGGCCAGCGCCAGTCGCTGCGCCAACCGCCGCACGGCGGCTTCGTCGGCGAACCGAACATCGGTGCGCCGCAATCCGTTTCCGTCGTCGACCCACACCTCGTCCGGCGCCGTGACCAGCACGTCAGTTGTACCGTCGGCGCACAACAGTGGCTCGAGGATCCCGGCTCCGGTCAGCTCGGTCTGCAGTACCCGCAAATTGCTCAGCAGCTCAGTGTCGCCGAGCACCCCACCGGATTCGGCTCGGATCGCGTCGGCCACCACTGTGGGACGCAGCGGAGCGGGTTCCGTCGCCAGCCGCTCACGCACCCGGTCGATTAGCGAACCAGTCATGCCGCCCTGCTTTCCGTCTGGGCCACCGGGCGCGCCGGCAGCACAGCCAGGACCCGACGCGCCGCGACCGCCAGCGCGCAGCGTCGTCCTAGCCGCAGACCGCCGTGTTCGAGCTGCTCGGCCAGCCGGGGGAAAGGCCGCATCGACGCCAGCAGCGGCACGGCGGCGATCGCAGCCACCTCCTCGGCCCGCAGGCCACCCGGCGAGGGTCCACGCACGACCAACCCGACGTTGGGATTGATACCGGTAAGCACCGCCGCGATCGTCGAGGTGGCCGCGCACGCCCGCACATCGCACGGGCTGACTACGACGACGAGATCGGCTGTGTCCAAGGCAGTTTGAGCCGCGTCGGTCAGCCGACGCGGAAGGTCGCAGACCACGGTGGCACCGCCGCGGCGGCCGGCATCGACGACGGCATCCACCGCCCCGGCGTCCAGTTCGTATCCGCGCCGAGTGCCCGACAGCATGCAGATCCCGCGATGGCGCGGCAACGCCTCACGCACGGACGACCAGTTCAGCCGTCCGCCTTGCAATGCCAGATCGGGCCAGCGCACACCAGGGGTGGTCTCGCAGCCCACCAGCAGATCGATGCCACCACCCCAGGGATCGAGATCGACCAGCAACGGATCGGCGGCGACCTGTGCCAGAGCGGCCGCGAACAGTGATGCGCCCGCCCCGCCACGCCCACCGATCACCGCGACGACCTCGCCGCGTGCGCAGTCGTCACGCGCGGATTCGCCGGCATCGGCGAGCTCGCGGACCAGATCGCGCTCGTGGATGGGCAGCCTGAGCACATGCCGTGCGCCCACCTCGACGGCCGCGGCCCATGTCGCCGAAGCCGGTTCGCCTCCCGTCACCACGATCACGTGAGCGCGGCGCGGCAGTCCAATGCGTGCGCATCCGTTTGCCGCCGCCTCGTCGAGCACTACCGCCGCGGCCGCCGACCAGGTTTTCCTGCTGATCGGTGATGTGCCTTCGGCATGGACGACCCGCACGCCGACAGCCGCTGCGACCCGGTCGATCTCATCGCGCAATGCGGGTTCGGCCAAAACGGCCAGGATTCCGCGGGCGCCGGCAGCGCCGGTAGAGGTGGTCATTGGGCCACCGTGCCCGGGCACAACCCGGCGCGCCAGTCGCAAACGGGGATCTGTGGACAACGGCTGAGCTGTGCACAACTCGGGGTCTGCACCGGCAAAACCGGCGGGCCGCGGCGAGGGTTCACCCGACAAAAGGGACGACCCCCGCCAGGGGGGGAGGAGGCGAGGGTCGTCGTGTATCAGCCCCGGGGGGTCGGGCTGATGCACCCTCGGCTAAGCCGAGTACTGCTTACTATACACACGACAACATCTTGCAGCGCAAGAGCTGTTTGAAGTTGTGCACATGGCATTCAGCCGCGTTGCGCCCGGACCGTGCGGCCGTCGCGAGCAACCGAACCGGGTCTGACCGGCGGTTTTGTGGACCACGTCGCGATTTGTCGCGTCACCGCCCTATGCTGGGGCGGTGATCGTCTCGGACTCGGCCGCTGACCAGCAAACATCCCCACCAGGCACCGGTCGCACTCCGCGCACCGCCGCATTTTTCGATCTCGACAAGACCATCATCGCCAAGTCCAGCACGCTGGCGTTCAGCAAACCTTTCTTCGACCAGGGATTGATTAATCGGCGCGCCGTGCTCAAGTCGAGTTACGCCCAGTTTCTGTTCCTGCTATCCGGCGCCGACCACGATCAGATGGACCGGATGCGCATCCATCTGACCAACATGTGCACCGGCTGGGATGTCCAGCAGGTCAAGTCGATTGTTAGCGAGACGCTGCACGACATTGTCACGCCGCTGGTGTTCGCTGAAGCCGCCGACCTGATCGCCAGCCACAAGCTGTGCGGCCGCGATGTGGTGGTGGTGTCGGCATCTGGCGAGGAGCTGGTGGCACCGATCGCGCGCGCGCTCGGCGCCACCCACGCGATGGCGACTCGCATGGTCGTCGAGGACGGCAAGTACAGCGGCGAGATCGGGTTCTACTGCTACGGCGAAGGCAAGGTGGAGGCGATCCGCGAGCTGGCCGCGCGCGAGGGCTACCCGCTCGAGCATTGCTACGCCTACTCCGACTCCATCACCGACCTGCCGATGCTGGAAGTCGTCGGGCATCCCAGCGTGGTCAACCCCGACCGCGCCCTGCGCAAAGAAGCGACCGCCCGCGGCTGGCCGGTGCTCGAGTTCTCGCGGCCGGTGTCGCTGCGCGACCGTATCCCGGCGCCGTCGGGAGCCGCGGTGGCCACGACCGCCGCGGTCGGTGTCAGCGCGCTCGCCGCCGGGGCACTGACCTATTCGCTGCTCCGCCGGTTCTCGCTGTAGTCGTCGCCGACGCTTCAGCAAACTTGTCCGGTAACCGGCGGATGTCACTTCAGCGTTTTGTGAGTAATTGACTCTTGCTGTGACCAGGGTCACGTAGTACAAAGGAGTCACGGAAGCCCAGTGAGGCCAAGATCGGACCGGAAGAGAAGGCTCGATCTCCCGCATTTGGGTAACCCAGCACGGTTCCCGGCACCCACGCGGAGTCACAGCCGCGATAATGGCAGAAGTGTTGCGGGCCTGCGTAATTGCGAACAAGTGGATGGCGTCGACGGCCCTTTGGGTGGGGTTGCAGCCGGAAGCGTCGCAAGATCGCCGAGGCCATCCCACGCAGCCCAGAGTTGCACGCTTGGTAACCGAGTCCCGTGCTAGCGGGCGGCGAGCCGAAGTCTTTCGGAGCGTCGCCCGCTTTGTCCGTCTGGACCGCTCACCGCGACGTTGGTCCGGCAACCTACTCAGCAAGCGATTCGGCGATCGTCAACGCCTCCTGCGCGCCGGCGCGCATGGCCCGGCAACACAGCACCAACCACGCGGCCATCCCGTCGGCCGTCCCGTCGGCGAACCCGCGCACGGCGTCACGGTAGTCGGCGGCACGCCGCATCCAGCTGACCTCCGGTACGCCTAGCCCGTGTGGGTCCAGCCCGGTGGCGATGGTGACCAGCCGCGCCACCGCGCGCGCCACCACACCGTCGGCGCTGCCGAACGGTGCAAGGGTCAGCAGTTCGCCGTGGGCCACTGCGGCGATCACCGGGGCCGGCGCCCGGCTACCACCAGTGACGATCCTTGCCAGCAGCTCGAGGCGGGGCCCGACCTCGGGGTCGGCGCGCGGCCGGCCCAACCGAGTCTCGTCGACCCGGTCGACGGCGGCGAGCATATGCAGCCGCGCCAGCGCCTGCAGCGGCGCGTGCTGCCAGACGCCGACCAGGGTGGTCTCGCCGCCTTCCAACGCCTGCGCGACGCGCAGCGCACCGGCAAATACCGGGTCGCTGGTCGCCGAGACGTCCAGTTTTTCGCCGTGTTTCAAACCGCCGTCGAGCACGGCCGACGCCCTCGCCGCCCGCAGCGCCGCCTCTGCGGCGGTCACCGGCCAGCGCCGCAGGTTGGCGCGGTGACGATGCGCTCGGCCGAGCGCCTCACGCGCCTGGTCGCTCGCGTCGGCGACACCGGGCAGCGCCATCAGCGGAGCCAACGGGTCAGAAGTCACGAGCTGTCACCATAAGGCCTACTTTGTCGCGGCGACCGGCTGCGCCCGGCTTCGCCGCGCTTGCGATCGCCGCCTGGAATCGCCGCCAACAGTTGCCGGCTGTAGTCATGCTGCGGCCGGGTGAACACCTCGTCGGTGCGCGCCTGCTCAACCACCCTCCCCGCTTGCATCACCAGCACCTCATCGGCGATTTGCCGGATGACGGCCAAGTCGTGACTGATGAACAGATAGCTCAGGCCCAGCGCGTCCTTCAGCTCGGCAAGCAATTCGAGTATCTGCGCCTGCACCAAGACGTCGAGCGCGGAGACGGCTTCGTCGCAGACCAGCACCTCGGGCCGCAATGCCAGGGCTCGTGCGATCGCGACCCGTTGACGCTGTCCGCCGGACAACTCGTGGGGCCGCCGGTCCAGCACCGACAACGGAAGTGCGACCTGTTCGACCAACTCTCGCACCGCCGCGCGACGCTCGTGGCGGTTACCGACGCGGTGAATGCGCAGCGGTTCCTCGATAGCGCGAAACACCGTGTACATCGGATCCAAGCTGCTGTAAGGGTTTTGAAAGACCGGCTGCACCCGCCGGCGAAACGCCGGCGCGTCGCGTCGGTTCAGCGCCGCAACATTTTGGCCGTCGAAAGTCACCGTCCCAGAGGTCGGCGCCAGCAGGCCCAGCGCCATGCGCGCCAGGGTGGATTTTCCGGATCCGGATTCGCCCACGATTGCCAGGGTGGTCGCTTTACGCAGACGAAACGACACGCCATCGACAGCACGAAATTCCGCTTTGCGCCATGACTTTCCGTGGGTTGTTGACCGGTACACCTTGGTGAGCTCGGAGGCGACCAGGAGGTCGCTCGTGTGGGCGTCGAATTTTTCGACGGACGCTGCGTTGCCACTCCGCAGTCGAGTCGACGTCCCACCGGCCGAGTGCACCGGCGGCGCGGCGGCGACCAGTTGCCGAGTGTAGGGGTGTTGTGGATCAGTCAAGATCGATTGCGCCGCACCGGTTTCTACTATGCGGCCGCAGTGCATGACGATCAGCTGCTCGGCGCGCTCGCCTGCCAATGCAAGGTCGTGGGTGATCAGCAGCACCGCAGTGCCCAGTTCCGCGGCCAGCTGCTGCAGATGGTCGAGCACCTGCCGTTGCACGGTGACATCGAGGGCTGACGTTGGCTCGTCGGCGATCAGCAGACGCGGCCGGCCCGCCAGCCCAATCGCAATCAGCGCACGCTGACACATCCCACCAGACAGCTGATGCGGATACCGTCTGGCCTGAGTCGACGGGTCCGGCATTCCAGCTTCATCGAGCAGTCGCAATGAGCGTTGCCTGACGTCACTGATGTTATTGGCGCGCAAAGCCTCCCGTATCTGAAAGCCGATCTTCCACACCGGATTCAGGTTGGTCGCCGGGTCCTGCGGCACATAGCCGATGCCAGTCCCCCTAATCGAGCGGAGCCGACGGGAATCCGCCGATGCGAGGTCGATACCGTCGAACATGATGCGGCCGGCGGTGATTCGTCCGCCCGGCGCAAGCAGGCCGAGAATCGCGGCGGCGGTCGTCGACTTTCCCGAGCCCGATTCACCGACAACGGCGACAGTCTGCCCGCTGTGCACCGACAGCTCGACGTTGCTGACGGCGGGAGCATCGTCGCCGAACCTGACTTCCAGACCGACGACGCTCAGCAGGGGCTGCCCGGCGGTAGTCACGTGCGCCGCCCCTCCCCATCGCTGCGCTCTACATCGTGGCCGGCGCGGTTCATGACCGCCGCGTCCGTGATGAGGAATCCAGAACGTCGCGCAGCACATCGCCCATCATCAAAAACGCCAGCACTGTAAGCGCAAGGGCTCCAGCGGGATAGAACAGAATCGGCGAGCCCGCCCGCAGCCTCGTCTGTGCCACGTTGATGTCGCCGCCCCATGACACCACCGACGGCGGCAACCCCACACCGAGGTAAGACAGCGTCGCCTCCGTCACGATGAACATCCCCAGCGAGATGGCGGCGACGGCAATCACCGGGCCAAGAGCATTGGGCACCACGTGGCGTACCAGAATCCCGAATCTGTTCAACCCCAGCGCCTGCGCGGCCAACACGTAATCGCTGCCACGCACCGCGAGCACTGCGCCGCGGGCGATCCTGGCCACCTGCGGCCAGCCGAACAGCGCAAGGATCGCGATCACCGTCCATACAGTCCGGTGATGGGTGACCTGCATGAGCACAATGGCGGCCAACAGCAGCGGGATTCCGAAGAAAACATCGGCGACACGGGAAACAACCACGTCGATCCAGCCGCCATAGAAGCCGGCCAACGCTCCCAGCACCCCGCCGACAACGAAGACCAGCAGAGTGGCGCCAATGCCGACGGTGATCGAGGCGCGGGCACCGTATACCGTGCGGGCGTAGATGTCATGGCCCTGCAGGTCGGTGCCGAACCAATGCGTCGCCGACGGTGCGAGCAGGCTCTGATACGGGTCGGCGTAGCCGGGATCGGCGGACGTGAACAACGCCGGAAATATCGCCAGCACAAGAAAGAACAAGATCAGCGCGGCCGCGATGACGAATTTTGGACGGCGCCGCAAGCCCCGCCAGGTATCACTCCAGAACCCCGCGCCGCCAAGCATTTCGGCGCCCCGATCACCCATAGCGGATCCTGGGATCCAGCGCCGCGTACAGCAAATCCACCACCAGATTGGTGACCAGATAAATCACCACCAGCACCGTCACGATTGACACCACCGTCGGCGCCTCCTGGCGGGTGACTGCCTGATAGAGCACTCCCCCGACGCCATGGATGTTGAAGATCCCCTCAGTGACGATCGCCCCGCCCATCAGCGCCCCGAGGTCGGCGCCCAAGAACGTCACCACCGGGATCAGTGAGTTGCGCAAGATGTGGATGGTGACCACCCTGCGCCGCGACAAGCCGGTGGCCGTCGCCGTGCGCACATAGTCGGCATGCGCATTGGCGGCCACCGCAGAACGGGTCAACCGCACCACGTAAGCCAGTGACACCGATCCGAGCACCACACCGGGCAGCAGCAGCCGCGCGAACATCGGCTGATCACCGACGGTGACCGCGGCGACACCCAGCCGGACCCCGAAGACGAACTGCGCCAAAAAACCCAACACGAAAATCGGGACCGCAATGACGATCAGACTAGTGATCAGCACCGTGGCGTCGAAGACGCCGCCTTGCCGCAACCCGGCGATCACCCCGAAGCCGATTCCGAGCATCGCCTCCACTGTCAAGGCAATCAAGGCGAGCCTGATAGTCACCGGAAATGCTTGGGCAAGAACGACTCTGACCGGCAGCCCGGAGTAGGCACGGCCCAGGTCGCCGTGAACGATGCCGCCCAGATAATGCAAGTACTGCAACAGGAACGGGTCGTTGAGGTGATATTGGGCGCGCAATTGCGCGGCCACCGCGGGACTCAGCGGGCGGTCACCGCCCAGTGCGGCAATTGGATCGCCGGGTAGCAAGAAGACCATGCCATAGATCAGCAGGGTGGCGCCGATAAAAACCGGAACCATGATCGCAACACGGCGAGCGGTATACCAACCCATCTCAGGCCTTGACGATGTGCTCGTAGTCGGGCAGGCCATTCCAGGTCAGCGCGACGTGGCTGACCGCCGCTGATGTTCCAGCCACACTGACCGTGTACCACAGCGGCACGGCGGGCATGTCCCGCAGCAGGATTCGCTGGGCAGCGTTGGCGAGGGCAAACGACTGCGGCAAGTCGGGCGCGGCTTCGGCCGCGGCGACCCCGGCGTCGAATTGCGGGTTGGAATAGCCGACGTCATCAGCGCCCGCCCCGGTGACGAACAGCGGCTCTAAAAACTCCAGCATCGACGGGAAGTCCCCCTGCCAACCGGCGCGGAAAGCGGTGGCTATGCGTCGGGTGGTGACCTGGGTGCGAAACGTGGCGAAGGTCGGCTGCGGCGCGCCGACCGCGTCGATACCTAAAATGTTCTTGATGCTGTTGGCCACCGCGTCCACCCACTCCTGGTGCCCGCCGTCGGCGTTGTAGGCGATCGCGTATCGGCCGGACCATTTCGATATCGCATCGGCCTGCGACCACAGCCGCCGCGCCCGGTCCGGATCGAAGTCGAGTGCATCGTTGCCCTCGATGTGCGGGTCAAAACCGGGCAGCGAACTTGCAGTGAATTCACGCGCCGGTGCACGCGCTCCGGCATAGATCTGGCGGCAAATCTGTGCCCGGTTGATGGCCGCCGAGATCGCCAGCCGGCGCAACCTGCCTTCCTCTCCGCCGAAATGCGGCAGCCGCAGCGGGGTGTCGAGGGTCTGGTTCGCCGCTGCCGGCGCGCTGACGTAACGATCACCAAGATCTCTGCGGTAGACCGACAGCAAGCTGGACGGAATCGTATCCAGCACATCGAGATTGCTCGAGAGCAAGTCGGCGTACGCGGTGTCCAGGTTGGCGTAGAAGACGAAGCGCAGCCCCTTGTTCTGCGGTAGCCGGATCCCGTGGTAGCCGGGATTGGGCATCAGATCCAGTTTGACGTTGTGTTGCCAGGCCGCACCGCCGGGCGCATCGGCGAACATATAGGGGCCGTTACCGATCGGATGCTGGCCGAAGGTCGTCATGTCCTTGAACGCGACAGTCGGTAATGGGTAAAACGGCGAAAACCCAAGCCGCAGTTTGAAGTCGATGGTCGGTGCCTTGAGCCGCACAGTGAACTCGTGGTCGTCGACAACGTGCAACCCGGACATCGAGGTCGCGTGCGGTTTTGCCGCGGCCACTTCGTCGAAACCGGCGATCGGACTGAAAAAGCTCTGCTGTAGTTGGGCGTTGGCGGCCAACGCGCCGTAATTCCAGGCATCGACGAACGAGTGCGCGGTCACCGGTGTGCCGTCACTGAACGCCCAACCGGGCTTGAGGGTGATCCGGTAGTTGACCTCATCGGTGGTGTCAATCGACTGGGCAACCTCTAGTTCAGGCCTGCCGTTGGCGTCGTAGGACATCAGGCCCGCGAACAGCCGGTCGATGATGCGACCGCCGTTGGTGTCATTGGTATTAGTCGGAATCAGCGGGTTCTGCGGTTCACCGGCGTTGACGATCACCACGTCGGTGCGGACATTGCCGGCCCCGCAGCCGGCAAGCGGTGTGACGGCAAGCAGCATCACGGCTGCCGCCACGATGCGCAACCGACGCAAGCCGTCCTCCTCCGATCGGCAGTGACCACTACAATCCTCGGGTGACTGTCGCCGATCTCGCCGAGACCAGCCTCGCCTATCACGCCGGGGAATTGATCGCTGTATGCGGCATTCCCATTGTGGGACTGATCTTGTTGATCGCCGGTCTTCGGCAACGTTCACAAAGCCGCCGGCTGCCTCCATCTGCCAACCCGATGGGTCCTCCCGGTTACCCGCCGCCGAGTCCGTACCCGGATGGTTACCCGCCGCCTCAGCCGCCAACGTACCCACCGTATTACCCGGCCGGCTACCCGGCGCCGGGTCCACGTGGATCGTCGGGCACGGCACTGGTCGTCGTGGGGTCGATCCTGCTGGGACTCGGCGTGCTCGGGATCATGGGCCAGATAGCCAATTCCGCCTCACGAGTCGGACATTCGGCTCGTTCCGCAAATGTCGGGCAATGCGTCGGTGCCTTCACCATGCGGGAAAACAATTTCACTCCGGCACCGCAGGACTGCGATAAACCGGATTCGACATTAGAGGTCGCAGCCAAAGGCGGTCCCTCGGCGACGTGCCCCGATGGCAAGCGTGAGGGCTCCGATTACTCGATTCTCTTCGACGGGACCACCACCTTGTGCCTATTGCTCAACCTCAAGCAGGACCAGTGTTACGCAGTGTCCGGCGGGACAAAGGACCCGACGTTTGTCGCAACCTCCTGCGATGGCTCGGCCACGGGTATCAATGTCGTCAAGCGTATCGACGGCAGCACCGATGCTGCGCTGTGTCCGGCGGGAACCAAACCGGTCTCCTATCAAACCCCAGCGCGGCTGTACTGCCTGGAGCGACTCCAAAGCTGATCGCACTGACGCCGCTCGATTGCCCGCCTCGCCCCCTCGCCGCTTCGCGGCTGGGGGTGCGCCCACCTCAGCCGGTACGGCTGTATCGTCGCCGGGCTAGGCTCGTGCGCGTGACCGAGACGCACACCGATGCACCGTCGTCATATCCACCGTCGGAGCATTTCGCCGCGCAAGCCAACGCCGGCGACGAGCTGTACCGCGAGGCCGGGCAGGATCGGCTGGAGTTCTGGGCCAACCAGGCCAACCGACTGACGTGGTCAAAGCCATTCGACCAGGTGCTGGACTGGTCGGAGGCACCGTTCGCCAAATGGTTCACCGGCGGAACACTCAACGTGGCCTACAACTGCGTGGACCGCCATGTCGAAGCCGGCAACGGCGATCGCGTCGCGGTCCACTGGGAGGGCGAGCGGGTCGGCGAAGGCCGCACCCTGACCTACGGCGACCTGCAGACCGAGTTGTGCAAAGCCGCCAACGCGCTGAGCGGTCTGGGTCTGGTTGCCGGTGACCGCGTCGCCATATATATGCCGATGATCCCGGAAGCCATCATCGCGATGCTGGCCTGCGCGCGGCTGGGCGCCATGCACAGCGTGGTGTTCGCGGGTTTCACCGCCACGGCGCTGCGCGCCAGAATCGCCGACGCCCAAGCTAAACTTCTGATCACCGCCGACGGACAGTTCCGGCGGGGAAAGCCGGTGCCGCTCAAGGCGGCCGCCGACGAAGCGGTCGGGTCCGACGATCACGGCGACAGCCCTGTCGAACACGTCCTGGTGGTCCGCCGCACCGGGATCGACGTCCCATGGACGCAAGGCCGTGACGTGTGGTGGCACGACGTCGTCGACGCGGCGTCGCCCGAACACAGCGCCGAGGCCTTCGACGCCGAACACCCACTGTTCTTGCTCTACACCTCGGGCACCACCGGCAAGCCCAAGGGCATCGTGCACACCAGCGGCGGCTATCTCACTCAGGCGTCTTACACCCACCACCACATCTTCGATATCAAGCCGGAAACCGACGTGTTCTGGTGCACCGCCGATATCGGCTGGGTTACCGGGCACACCTACAGCGTCTATGGTCCGCTGTCCAACGGCGTGACGGAGATTCTCTACGAAGGCACGCCGGATACGCCTAACCAGCATCGGCACTTCGAGATCATCGAAAAGTACGGTGCGACAATCTATTACACGGCGCCGACGATGATCCGAACGTTTATGAAGTGGGGCCGCGAAATCCCGGACACCCACGACTTGTCCAGCCTGCGGCTGCTCGGGTCGGTCGGCGAGCCGATCAACCCGGAGGCCTGGCGCTGGTATCGCAAAGTCATCGGCGCCGACAGCACTCCGGTGGTGGACACCTGGTGGCAGACCGAGACGGGCGCGGCGATGATCTCGCCGCTACCCGGCGTCGCTGCAGCCAAGCCGGGATCGGCGATGACACCGTTGCCCGGTATCTCGGCGAAGATCGTCGATGACGACGGCAACAAGCTTTCACCGCCGTCAACCGACGAGAGCGAGCACGCTAGCGGATACCTGGTGCTCGATCAGCCCTGGCCGTCCATGCTGCGCGGAATCTGGGGCGACCCTGATCGCTTTCGCGAGACGTACTGGTCGAAGTTCGCCGCGCAGGGCTGGTATTTCGCCGGCGACGGCGCTCGTTATGACTCCGACGGGGCGATCTGGGTGTTGGGTCGCATCGACGACGTGATGAACATTTCGGGGCATCGCATCTCGACCGCCGAAGTGGAGTCGGCGCTGGTCGGACATTCCGGGGTCGCGGAGGCCGCAGTGGTGGGGGCGACCGACGACACCACCGGTCAGGCGATCTGCGCCTTCGTTGTCTTGCAAGCCGATCACGCCGAGACGACGGGCGAGGAGATCATTGACGAACTGCGCGCCGAGGTGGCCAGGGTCATCTCGCCGATTGCCCGGCCCCGCGAATTGCACGTGGTGCCCGAATTGCCGAAGACCCGCAGCGGCAAGATCATGCGACGCCTACTGCGCGATATCGCCGAGGATCGCGAACTCGGCGACACTTCGACGCTGCTTGATCCGGGCGTGTTCGACGCGATCCGCGCCGCCCGGTAGCTCTCTAGGCGGGGACTGGAACGAAGCCGGCGCCGGGACGGTTCTTGGCGTTGATGTCGGCCAAGATCGAGTTGATCGACTGAACCACTGCGGGGGTGTGGAGCGGGATGTACTTGATGATGCAGGCCGGCAGGTTCTCGCTGAAGGCGCCGTGGATCATGCCGACCAGGAGATTGTTGACGGTAACCGGACCGCCCGAGTCGCCCGGTTGTCCGCATACCTGCATCACGATCGTGCCCGGGTCTTGACCGGGGCCCCACGTGACGCCGCACGAGTTCCCGGTCGTGCGGCCCTGTTTGCAAGCGACCTGACCGAACGCGGGATCCGGCCCAATGCCGTTGATCGCGAAGCCACCGAAGTTGGCGACCGGCGTCACCTTGGCCGGATCGAACTGGATGACCGCGTAGTCCAGAGTGTCGTTGCCGGCCACCATGGTTCCCAGCGTGCCGCGGTCTTTTGCCGCCTCGGCGGCCACCACCCCGCCCGGGCCACCGCAGTGCGCCGAGGTGAAACCGATCAGCTCGCCTTTGCCATCGGTGCCGATGGTGGTCAGCGTGCACAGAGTGTCGCCGTTGACCACGATGCCCGCTCCGCCGCCGAGCGGGAGTCTGTCGTCAGCTCCTGCCGGCACGCGCAGGCCGGCCAGGCCCACCGATGTCACCATGACCAACGCCGCCACGACAGGAAGCAGCCGGCGGCAGGTGGTCTGCAAAGCAATACTCCCGTCGACAACCCTGGACGCGTACCCGAAGCGGCGGCGTCAGTCTAGCGCGACCGATGCCCGCCAGCGTCGATCCGCAAACGGCCCCGCGGTGATCCGGTTGGCCTCGTCTGGCAACCGACCGCATGGCAACATGAACCGCGACGAGCGACGCCCGGCGACGATGCGAGCCGGGCAACGGCTCGAGGAGGAGCCGGGCAGTGACATCGGGAGGACCGTCTGTGAGTAAGCCAGATCGCAAGAACGCCGACCACAAGGACGGGGTTCCTCGCACGCTGACCACGATTCCCCTGACCGACCCACACGCGCTGTCCGTCGAGCCGTCCATCGGTGAGCTGGTCAAGGACGCCACAGCGCAGATATCGACACTGGTGCGCGCCGAGGTCGAATTGGCCCGCTCGGAAATCACCCGCGATGTCAAAAAAGGTCTTACCGGCAGCGTTTTCTTCATCTCGGCGCTGGTGGTGCTGTTCTATTCGACATTCTTTTTCTTCTTTTTCCTCGCCGAACTGCTCGATACCTGGCTGTGGCGCTGGGTCGCTTTCCTGATCGTGTTCGGGATCATGGTGGTGGTTACTGCGGTGCTGGCGTTGTTCGGCTATTTGAAGGTGCGACGCATCCGCGGACCGCGGCAGACCATCGAGTCGGTCAAGGAGACCCGGACCGCGTTCACCCCGGGCCACGACAAGGGCTCCGGGCGCGCGCTCAGTTCGCCGCAAGGCGGGACGCCCGCCGACCCCTCGGGTTGGTAGATGGCGCCGCCAGATCCGTCGGTCACCCGTATCGACGGGCCATGGCGCCATCTGGACGTGCACGCCAACGGCATTCGGTTCCATGTCGTCGAGGCAGCGCCCGTCGACCGGAGTGCGGCCAGCTCTGCGACGGCGCGGCCATTGGTGATCATGCTGCACGGCTTCGGCTCGTTCTGGTGGTCGTGGCGTCACCAGCTACGCGGTCTGAGCGGAGCCCGGCTGGTCGCGGTGGATTTACGAGGCTACGGCGGCAGCGACAAGCCGCCCCGCGGCTATGACGGCTGGACGCTCGCCGGGGACGCCGCCGGACTGATCCGCGCGCTGGGGCACACGTCGGCGACTCTGGTCGGTCATGCCGACGGCGGGCTGGTCTGCTGGGCAACGTCGGTCCTGCATTCACGGCTGGTCCGCGCCATCGCAGTGGTCAGTTCGCCGCACCCCGCCGCACTGCGCCGCTCGGCGCTCACCCGCCGCGATCAGGGTCGCGCGCTGTTGCCCTCGCTGCTGCGCTATCAGGTGCCGATCTGGCCGGAGCGCGCACTGACCCGGCATAACGGCGCGGAGATCGAGCATCTGGTGCGTAGCCGCGCCAGCGCTAAATGGGTTGCATCCGAAGACTTTTCCGAGACGATCGGTCATCTGCGACAGGTGATTCAAATTCCGTCAGCAGCGCACTCCGCGCTGGAGTATCAGCGGTGGGCGGTGCGTAGCCAGCTGCGTGAAGAGGGTCGGCGCTTCATGCGATCTATGAAAAGAAGCACCGGCCTTCCGTTATTGCATATTCACGGTGATGCCGATCCGTACGTGCTGGCCGACCCGGTCGAGCGAACACAGCGCTACGCGCCGCACGGTCGTTACGTATCAGTCGCCGGCGCAGGACATTTCAGCCACGAAGAGATGCCGGACGAAGTCAACGGCCACCTGATGCGCTTCCTCGACCGGGTGTACCGGTCACCCATTAGCTGACACACTCTCCGGTGGCCACCGGCGCGCTGTCGCCGATGTGCGACAGCTGAGCGGCCACCTCCTTGGCCGTCAACACGAAACCGGTGTCGTTGTCGTCGACCGCCGCGCCGAACACCACGCCGAGTACCTGACCATTCAAGTCGATTAAGGGCCCGCCCGAATTGCCTTGTTCCACACTGGCTCTGACCGTATAGACCTCGCGGTTGACCGTCGCACTCCGGTAGATGTCTGGCCCGCTGAGTTCGATGAGTTCCCGGATCCTGGCAGGAGTTGCCACAAAGCCACCACCACCGGGGTAGCCCATCACTATTGCCTCGGTGCCCGATGTCACCGGGGTGTTAGCGAAGGCCAGCGGCCCGGGCGGAAGATGGGGCACGGACAGGATCGCGATGTCGACCGTCGGGTCGTAGGACACCACGGTGGCGTCATAAGGGTTGCCGCTGGCCTCCACGGTGACGCTGTTGGCACCGGCCACCACGTGCGCGTTGGTCATCACCCGGTCTGGCGAGAGGACAAATCCGCTGCCCTCCAACACTTTCTGACAACTTGGGGCAATCGCGCGGATCTTCACCACGCTGGGTTGAGCGGCCGCGACCTCCTGGCTGTTGGCCAGCGCCGCGTCCGGGGCGGCCACCGCCACGACAGGTGTGCGGCTGAACGGTTCCAGCACCTGCGGCAGACCTGAGGTATCCAGCAGTGACGACAATCGTTTGGGTACGGTCTTGAGCCAATCAGGTGCGAAGTCGTTGACCTGAGCCAACACTCGCGAACCCCGAACCGCAGCGGCCAAGCTGGGCTGGCCCGACGACGACGTCAGCGGCGTCGCCAGCAGCCATGCCGCCACCAGCACGACCACCAGCTGCACTGCCACCCCGATCAGCGAGTCGAAGAATCGGACTGAGTTGCTGTGGATCGCGCCGCGCACCGCGCGACCCAGCACCACACCGGCGACCTCGCCGACGACGACCAGACCCAGGATCAGAAACAGTGCGGCGAACAGTTTGGCCCGCGGTGCGCTGATGTGGGCGACAAGGTGCGGAGCCAGCAGGACGCCTGCGATCGCGCCGAGTAGCACACCGACGAATGACAGCAGAGAGCCAAGTGCGCCCGAACGCCAGCCTGAGATCGCCGCGATGAAAGCAACGCCCAGCACCGCGATGTCGAGCCATTGTGATGAGGTCATCAGGCATCATCCCCGTCGCCGACCAGAGCCATCGCTTCATCCAACTCCCGAATATCGCTGGTGTCCCAGGGTTTAGCCCAACCAGCGACGTCCAGCATCGCCGAAATCACCTGGCCAGTGAATCCCCAAACCAGCATCTCATTCAACAGGAAAGCCGGCCCGGCGAAGCGGCGGTGCAAGGCGCTGCGGTACACCATCAGCCGATTGGCCGGATTGATGAAAGCCCGCACCGGGACCCGGGCCACGACTGCCGTCTCCGCCTGATCGACGACGGCCACCGGCCCCGGATCCGGCGAATACGCCAACACCGGGACGACGTGAAAACCCGACGGAGCGATGAACGTTCGCTCCATCGTGGCCAGCGGATGCAGCCTGCCAGTATCGATGCCGGTCTCTTCGCGTGCCTCTCGCAGCGCAGTGGCCACCGGCCCGTCGTCGTCCGGATCGGAGGCGCCACCCGGGAACGCCGCTTGGCCGGCATGGTGACGCAATGTGGAGGCCCGCACCGTGAGCAGCAGATCGGCTTCATCAGGAGGGGAATCGGGCCGAGCGCCGTTGGCTTGGCCGGACGGGGGACCGGAAAACAGCACCAGCACCGCTGCGTCGCGTCCAGCTTTGCGAAGCGAGGCCGTGGCCTTGGCGGCAGTCACCATGGCCAGTACGTCGGCGGGAAGACGACGACGGTAGGCGTCGGGCACCTGACCGACGTTGTCGACCAATGGACGCAGCCAGGACGGGCCGAACTCAGGCGTCAGCGGAATCGTTGCTCGCGAGTGGGTGAGGTCTTCACCGCGTGGTCGTGGAGTGCCCCCTGCGCTCACCGGCCCCTCCTTCGTCCAATTGCCCGGCCGCTCGCCGGGCGTCATCGCGCCTGATCTCCGAGCGCAGCTGCGATCTCGTCGGCGTTGGCGAAAGCGCGCGGCAGGGTCTGCGCAACGCTACCGTCCAATCTCAGCACTACTGTCGCGGGCATCACATTTGGCACCTGTAACGCCGCCGCGATCCGACGGCTGCCGTCCTGCAGGGTCGGCAATCGGACACCCAGGTCCGCCAATCGCAGCAAGGCCGCCGTCTCGTTCTCGTCCTGGTGCACCGTCACCACCATCACATCGGTCCCGACCCGTCGTTGATACTCGGCCATCGCAGGGAGTTCGGCCGCGCAGGGTGCACACCAGTACGCCCACAAGTTGACAACCACCCGATGCCCAGCCAGGGCCGGACCGACGTCAACGACCGAACCGTCGGCTGCGCATTCCGCAGTCACACCGCGCAACGCCGGCGGACCGGGATCGGCGCCCCGGCGCGGACACGGCGCGAGGTCGGCACGCTGCCGCGGTCCGGCCAGCGCCGCTGGGGTGTCCGCGTCGCGATGCTCACGACCGGAGCTGGTCGGTGGGGCGGTTGACGAGTGCGAGCCATCGCGCAGCTCAACCAGCAACGCCGCGACCAATGCCGCGACGACCGCCAGCACCGCGACGGTCCAGCGGGCGGTTCGGGGCGTGAAACTGGTCATCTGGTGGGCGGTGCCGCGTTACAACCCGGCCATTGCCAACAGGTGCTCGGTTTCCGGGCCCTGCACCAGCGCGGCGGCGATCAGCGGTTCGGTGGGTCCCGTTCCGAACGAGGGACAGTCCTTGGCCAACACGCAAACCCCGCATGCCGGTTTGCGGGCGTGGCACACCCGGCGACCGTGGAAGATCACCCGGTGACTGAGCAGGGTCCATTCCTTGCGTTCGATGAGTTCGCCGACCGCATGCTCGACCTTGACCGGGTCTTCTTCGGCCGTCCAGCGCCAGCGCCGAACCAGCCGCCCGAAATGGGTGTCGACGGTGATTCCGGGGACATCGAATGCGTTTCCCAGGATGACGTTGGCGGTCTTGCGTCCCACCCCGGGCAGCGTCACGAGTTGGTCCATGGTGGCCGGCACTTCGCCGTCGAATCGCTCGACCAGTGCCTGTCCCAAGCCGATCAACGACGACGCCTTGTTGCGGTAGAAGCCGGTGGGGCGGATAAGGGTTTCGAGTTCTTCGCGGTCCGCCTGTGCGTAGTCCAGCGCCGTGCGGTAACGCTTGAAGAGCGCTGGGGTGGTGAGATTCACCCGCTTGTCGGTGCTTTGCGCCGACAAGATCGTCGCCACCGTCAGCTCCAACGGTGTGGTGAAATCCAACTCGCAGTACACATGTGGAAACGCTTGGGCAAGTTTGCGATTCATGCGGCGAGCTCGTCGCACCAAACCTATCCGGGTTTCCGAAGACCAACGGTCTGCGACGACGGCGTCCGGTGGGCCGGACACTTGGGCGGCGGCTCGAGAAGGTTTGCCCACTATCACCCTCGACAGAGTACTAATTCGTGATCTTGCTGAGACCTTAGCCGTGTTTACTAGCTGCTTGTGTCTTGGTTGCTCGTGGCATTCATCCCGGGGCTGCTGATGCTGGCGACTTTCGGGCTTGGACGGCTGGAAGCTGGCTTAGTAGAGAACACAGTTACGGCAAGCGATGTGGCGGAATTTCTCGCGCAGGCCGAGCCTGTCGATGTGCGCACACTGGCCAGAGAAGGAATGCCCGAAGCGCTGGATTGCCTGCACCGCCGCATCGGGCGCATCACCGATGAGTTGCCCGATCGACCCGGTGGCGCCGAGGCGAACACCGATCGGCTGTTGATGGCCGCCTTTATTTCCGGTCCAGAACACCCCGGCTTACCGAGGCAACGGTATAAGCATTCGGGGGCGAATCGGCAATTTGGCCCGCCTCAGCATGCCAATCGTGTGTAGCGTTGGCACGTCGAGTTGATGGCTGACCTCATAGACTGCGGGTCGGTCAGACTTGTGCATATCAGAGTCATTTAAGTAGCTAAGGGGCAACGTGGACGAGATCCTGGCGAGGGCCGGAATCTTCCAGGGGGTTGAACCAAGCGCCGTCGCCGCGCTGACCAAGCAACTACAGCCCGTCGACTTCCCTCGCGGACATACGGTTTTCGCGGAGGGCGAGCCGGGTGATCGGCTGTACATCATCATTTCCGGAAAGGTCAAGATCGGCCGCCGTTCACCGGACGGCCGGGAGAATCTACTGACCATCATGGGTCCGTCCGACATGTTCGGTGAGCTGTCGATCTTCGATCCCGGGCCCCGGACCTCCAGCGCGACCACAATCACCGAGGTGCGCGCGGTGTCGATGGATCGCGACGCGTTGCGGGCGTGGATCGCGGATCGACCCGAAATCGCCGAGCAGCTGCTGCGGGTGCTCGCCCGCCGGCTGCGCCGCACGAACAACAACCTCGCCGACCTGATCTTCACCGATGTGCCCGGCCGGGTCGCCAAGCAGCTGCTGCAGCTGGCCCAGCGTTTCGGCACCCAGGAGGGCGGCGCTATGCGGGTGACCCATGATCTGACGCAGGAGGAGATCGCCCAGCTGGTCGGCGCGTCTCGGGAGACGGTGAACAAGGCGTTGGCTGACTTCGCCCACCGGGGCTGGATTCGCCTGGAGGGCAAAAGCGTGCTGATCTCCGACTCGGAGCGGCTCGCCAGGCGCGCACGCTAATTGCGGCTCAGCGACGCAGGTAGTCCAGCTGCGCCTGCACCGACCATTCCGCGACGCCCCAGAGTTCCTCGTCGACGTCGAGGTAGACGTGCTCGACAACCTGCCGTGCGGTGGCATCGTCGCCGAGAGCACGCAATGCCGAGCGGACCTGCGCCAGCCGCTGCTCCCGGTGTGCCAGGTATCCCGACGCCACGGCTTCCAGATTCGCTAGGTCCGGGCCGTGGCCGGGCAGCACTGTTCGCTGGCCCAACCCGCGCAGCCGGTGCAACGACTCCAGGTAGTCGGCCAGGCCGCCGTCTTCGGTGTCGATGACTGTCGTTCCGCGACCCAACACCGTGTCGGCTGTCAGCACCGCGTCGTCCAGCACGAACGACAGCGAATCGGCGGTGTGGCCGGGTGTCGCCAATACCGTGATCCGCAGGCCTGCGGCGTCGATGACTTCACCGTCGGTCAGCTCAGCGCTGAGGCCGCGCAGGAACCCGCTGCCAGCCGAGCGCACCGGCGCGCTGGTGCCGTCGACCAGCTTGTCGATCGCATCGGTGTGGTCGCCGTGCCGATGGCTGATCAGCACCAGGGCGATGCGGCCCAGGTCGGCGATTTTCGCGATGTGCTCGTCGTCGTCGGGGCCGGGATCGACTACCACCATCTCGTCGCTGCGCGGTCCGCGTAGTACCCAGGTGTTGGTGCCGTCCAGTGTCATCAGCCCCGGATTGTCGGCCAGCAGCACCGATGCGGTTTCGGTGACCGGACGCAGCCGACCGTAAGCGGGATGCGTCAGCGACTCAGCGGTGTCGGTCACGATCGTTATCCGACCTCCACCACCAGTTCGACCTCCACCGGCGCGTCCAACGGCAATTCGGATACCCCGACGGCGGAGCGGGCATGGCTGCCGCGATCACCGAACACCTCCGCAAGCAGATCCGATGCGCCGTTGACTACCACCGGCTGGCCGTTGAATCCGGGTGCGGACGCGACGAATCCGACCACCTTGACCACCTGGGTAACCGCGTCGATGCCCACCAGCGAATCGACAGCAGCCAGCGCGTTGAGCGCGCAGATCCGAGCGAGTTCCTTGCCGTGCTCGGGGGTGACGTCAGCTCCGAGCTTGCCGGTCGCGGCCAGTTTGCCGGCCTGCATCGGCAACTGGCCCGACGTGTAGACCAGGTTGCCGCTGCGCATCGCCGGAACATAGGAGGCCAACGGCTTCGCCACCTCAGGGAGTGCGATCACCAGCTCTTTGAGCCGGGCAGACGCGCTCATTTCGGGCGTTTCAGATACGCGACGTGCTGCTCGCCGGTCGGCCCGGGCAACACGGCCACCAGCTCCCAGCCGTCGCCACCCCACTGGTCGAGGATCTGCTTGGTGGCATGCGTCAACAGCGGGACGGTGGCGTACTCCCATGTGGTGGGTTGGCTCATATCCCGAGCTTATCGGCAGGCCGGTCGGGCAACCTGGTTAGCATGCACTGGTGGGGACCACACCGACCGGCGCCAGCACCGTACGCTGGCCATCGCGATTGTCGAAGGCCCGTCTGCACGTCGTGACCGGCAAAGGCGGTACCGGCAAGTCGACGGCGGCCGCCGCGCTCGCGCTGACTCTCGCGTCCGGTGGGCGCAAGGTCTTGCTCGTCGAAGTCGAAGGGCGCCAAGGGATTGCGCAACTCTTCGATGTGCCACCGCTGCCCTACAAAGAGCTCAAGATCGCAACGGCCGAGCATGGTGGCCAGGTCAACGCGCTGGCGATCGACATCGAGGCCGCGTTCCTCGAGTACCTCGACATGTTCTACAACCTCGGCATCGCAGGCCGGGCGATGCGGCGCATCGGGGCAATCGAGTTTGCAACGACGATCGCGCCGGGCCTGCGCGACGTCCTGCTCACCGGCAAGATCAAGGAATCGGTGATCCGTGTCGACAAGAACAAGCTGCCGGTCTACGACGCGATCGTCGTCGACGCGCCGCCGACCGGCCGCATCGCACGCTTTTTGGACGTCACCAGGGCGGTGTCCGATCTTGCCAAGGGCGGCCCGGTGTACTCGCAGGCCGAGGGTGTGGTGAAGATCCTGCACTCGGATCAAACGGCCATCCACTTGGTGACCCTGCTGGAGGCGCTGCCGATGCAGGAGACGATAGAGGCGATCGACGAGTTGCAGGAGCTGGGCCTGCCCATCGGCAGCGTGATCGTCAACCGCAATATCGCGGCCTACCTGCAACCCGAGGATCTCGCCAAAGCCGCCGAGGGCGACGTCGATGCCGACGCGGTGCGTTCGGGCCTGGCTGCAGCCGGGATCAAGCTGCCCGATGCCGACTTCGCGGGACTGCTCACCGAGACCATCCAGCACGCCACGCGGATAACCGCGCGGGCGGCAAACGCAGAGCAGCTCGACGAGCTGAAGGTGCCACGCCTGGAGCTACCGACCATTGCCGACGGCGTCGACCTCGGCAGCCTCTATGAGCTTTCTGAATCCCTTGCGCAGCAGGGGGTTCGATGAGTACCACACCGCCGACACTGGATATTGGCTCGATTCTGACCGATACCTCTAACCGTGTGGTGGTGTGCTGCGGCGCGGGCGGGGTCGGCAAAACCACCACCGCCGCCGCGATGGCGTTACGCGCAGCCGAATACGGCCGCACCGTGGTGGTTTTGACGATCGATCCGGCTAAGCGGCTAGCACAGGCATTGGGGATCGGCAACCTTGGCAACTCACCGCAGCGCGTGCCGCTGGCACCGGAAGTGCCCGGCCAGCTGTTCGCGATGATGCTCGACATGCGGCGCACGTTCGATGAAATGGTGATCCAGTATTCGGGACCCGATCGGGCGCAAGCGGTTTTGGATAATCAGTTCTATCAGACCGTCGCTACCTCACTGGCCGGCACCCAGGAGTACATGGCGATGGAGAAGCTCGGCCAGCTGCTGGGCGAGGACCGCTGGGATCTGGTGGTGGTGGATACCCCACCGTCGCGCAATGCGCTGGACTTCCTGGATGCGCCGAAACGGTTGGGCAGCTTCATGGATAGCCGGCTATGGCGGCTGCTGTTGGGGCCCGGGCGCGGCATCGGTCGACTCGTCACCGGCGCGGTCGGCTTGGCGATGAAGGCATTATCCACCGTCCTAGGTTCGCAGATGCTTTCCGACGCTGCGGGTTTCGTGCAGTCGTTGGATGCCACCTTCGGCGGCTTCCGGGAAAAGGCGGATCGTACCTATGCGTTGTTGAAGCGCCGCGGTACCCAGTTCGTGGTGGTGTCGGCCGCCGAGCCGGATGCGCTGCGGGAGGCATCGTTCTTCGTGGACCGGCTCTCGGAGGAACGTATGCCGCTGGCGGGGCTCATCCTGAACCGAACCCATCCGATGTTGTGTTCATTACCGGTCGAGCGGGCCATTGACGGCGCCAAGACGCTCGAGAGCGAGTCAGAAGGTACCGGCGCACCCGACACCAACGACTTAGCAAAGGCCGTCCTGGAGATTCACGCCGACCGCGCGGCAACTTCCAAACGCGAAATCCGGCTGCTGTCGCGGTTCACCGGGGCCAATCCGCACGTCGCCATTGTCGGGGTGCCGTCGCTGCCGTTCGACGTTTCCGATCTGGAGGCGTTGCGTGCGATCGCCGACCAGATGACGGGGGTCGGCGACGATGCGGGCCGGGCAACGGCCCGCTGAGGAGCCGGCCAATCGGTTTCCGTCGGCGACGACGCGGGCCGGGCAACGGCCCGCTGGGGAGCCGGCCACTCAGTTCCGGTCGGAGTCGGCTAGCTAAGCTAGTCGGACGGCTATTTAGCCAACGCTGCGGTGCTTGCGCTGTGCAGCGAAGAACTCCGCCCAGGAAACCACCTCGGGGTGTTGCTTGAGTAGCGCCCGACGCTGGCGTTCGGTCATGCCGCCCCACACACCGAACTC
>DASZKQ010000335.1:0-1655 GCA_035552835.1 Mycobacterium sp.
GCGACGGCCTCCACGTCGACCGCGCCCTCCGTGCTGAAAGCGCGGGAAACCCCGCTCATGGCACACCTTTCCTCGACCGCATGGCCGCGACCGCGCGACGAACTATAAACACTGTTGGTTAACGCAGCGTCCAGTTCGATACCACAGCCACTCGGCGTCTCGATTCTGATCGGTTACCGTCGGGTATGACCACCATTGCGGAACATCTGCGCAACACCCTTGACGGACGTTGGCGCGACGTGAAGAACCAGATGCGCGAGCGGCTTGCCGAAGAAGTTTTCCGTCCGCACTACACACCGAACACTGTCATCGCCCGCACCAAGGTCGCCGAGCAGATGCGCATCATGGCCGCCGCCGGCGCGGCCGGCGACAGCTTTCGCAAAGAACATGGCGGCAACGGCAACGTCGGGGCCGCGATCACGACGATCGAGATGCTCGCGATGTCCGACCTGTCGCTGATGGTCAAGGCGGGCGTGCAGTGGGGCCTGTTCGGTGGAGCCGTGGAAAACCTAGGCACCGAACGCCACCACGAGGCGTACGTGAAGAAGATCATCGACCTCGAGTTGCGTGGCTGCTTCGCGATGACCGAGACCGGACACGGCAGCGACGTCCAAGCGCTGGAGACGACCGCAACCTACGACGCGGCCGCCGAGGAGTTCGTGATCCACTCGGAGACTCCGAACGCGCGCAAGGACTACATCGGCGGCGCCGCCGAGGCCGCCACCATTGCAGCGGTATTTGCTCAGCTCATCACCACCGAGGGCGGCGAGCAGGTCAACCACGGCGTGCACTGCGTGCTGGTGCCGATCCGCGACGACGAGGGCAATGACCTGCCCGGCGTGACGACCTCGGACTGTCAATACAAGGGCGGTCTGCCGGGCGTCGACAATGGCCGCATCGTCTTCGACCGCGTCCGCGTTCCGCGGGTGAATCTGCTGAACAAATACGGCGACGTCGCGCCCGACGGCACCTACAGCTCGCCGATCGAGAGCCCCAACCGCCGGTTCTTCACCATGATCGGCACCCTGATCCGCGGACGGATCACCGTCGGCGGCAGCGCAGGCAACGCGGCGCGGGTGGCCCTAGACATCGCGACCCGATACGCCTTGCAGCGCAAGCAATTCACCGCACCCGGTGAGGACGGTGAAGTGCTGATCATGGATTACCTGGTGCATCAGCGCCGGTTGTTCCCGCTGATCGCCAAGTCGTACGCGTTGCAGTTCGCGCAGAACGAACTGGTGGCCAAGTGCCACGACTTGCAGACCGCCGACTCCCCGGACGCCGAGGAGCAGCGGGAGCTTGAGTCGCGAGCGGCCGGCCTGAAAGCCGTCAACACCTGGCATGCCTCGACAGCGATCCAAGAGGCCCGCGAGGCGTGTGGCGGCGCCGGCTACATGGCCGACAACAGGTTGATCGCACTGCGCGCCGACACCGACGTGTTCACCACCTTCGAGGGCGACAACCACGTGCTGACCCAGCTGATGGCGAAGGAACTGCTGACCGCCTACGCCGATGACATCAAGGGCATGAGCCCGGTGGAGTGGGTGCGCTTCGCGGCCAACTTCGCCGGCGAACGGGTGCTCAAACGCACTGCGGCCGAGACGATTATTCAAACCGTCATCGATGCTCGGCAGGACAACGAAGAAGAAGGCAGC
>DASZKQ010000336.1:0-2124 GCA_035552835.1 Mycobacterium sp.
TGGGAAACGTTCCCCGAATACCTGGACGCGCTGGATGCGGGCAGGCGCGATATCGACGTAGCCGCATACCTCCCGCACTCGCCGCTGCGGGTCTACGTAATGGGACAGCGCGGCGCCGACCGCGAGCCGGCCACTCCCGAAGACCTCGCGAAGATGCGGGCGCTGGCCAAAGAGGCGATCGAGGTCGGAGCGCTGGGGTTCGCGTCGTCGCGGCTGACCATCCACAAGACCGAAAGCGGTTCGCCGATCCCGAGTTACGACGCCGCCCGCGAGGAGATTGAAGAGATCGCCCGCGGCGTGGTCGACGGCGGCGGCGGTCTGCTGCAATTCGTGCCCGACATTCCGGCCGGCGGCTATCAGCCCGTGCTGCAAACGGTGTTCGACGTCGCCGAGGACGTCGGACTGCCGGTCACCTTTACGCTCGTCGTCGCCAACGCCGGCGACCCGACGTGGCCGGATGCCATCACCATGGTCGAGAAGGCCAACGCTGCCGGTGGCGACATCACCGCGCAGTTGTTACCGCGGCCTATCGGGCTGATCATCGGGCTGCAGCTGACCGCCAACCCGTTCGTGTTGTACCCCAGTTACCGCGAGATCGCCGATCTGCCGCTGGCCGAGCGGGTGGCCGAGATGCGCAAGCCGGAGGTCCGCGCCCGCATCCTGGCCGACAAGCCCGGCGTCGGTCACCCGATCCTGTTCGTGACGCAGATGTGGGACTGGATCTTCCCGCTGGGCGACAACCCCAACTACGAGCCCGACCCGTCGACCAGCATCGGGGCTCGCGCGCGGGCCATCGGGGTGGCCCCGATGGAAGAGGCCTACGACCGGCTGCTCGACGACGACGGTCGCGCCATGCTGCTGGTCGCCACCAGCAACCTGGAGCGGAACTCGCTGGACACCGTCGGCGAGCTGCTGCATCGCAACGACGTGGTGCTGGGTCTCGGCGACGGCGGCGCGCACTACGGGATGATATGTGACGCCAGCTACTCGACGTACTTCCTGGCGCACTGGACGCGCGACCGGCAGTCCGGGCGGTTCTCGGTGCCGGAGGCCGTGCGGGAGCTGACCTCGGTGCCGGCCCGCATCGCCGGGTTAGGCGACCGCGGCCGCATCGCTGTGGGTTATAAGGCCGACCTCAACGTCATCGACCACGCGGCGTTGCGTCTGCACAAGCCGGTGATCACCCACGACCTGCCCGCCGGCGGGCGTCGACTCGACCAGACTGCCGATGGCTACGTGGCCACGGTCGTCTCCGGCAAGGTGATCGCCGAGAACGGCGTGCCTACCGATGCCCGGCCCGGCAAGTTGGTCCGCGGCCGCCAGCCGATCCCCGCCTAGCCGGACAACGCGTCGAAAAGCGCGGCCAGCTGGTCCGGCGTTACCGAAGTACTGCACTGACCGCGTAGGTCGATCAGCGGCTTCGCGATGTTCCGCAGATCGAGAGCCTCACCGGGGTGGGCGAGAAAATATCCCCGCACTGACGACCGAGCATCCGCCGGCGATTGATTGACCGCAGCGGTCAGCACATTGTTGGCATCCGGGTGGCTGTCCAGGTATCCGCTTGCCGCATTCAGCACCCCGCTGGCGTTGGCAGCCAGCCCGCTGGCCGAACAGGGATCAGCAACCGCCGTCGGCGATGTGGCCACGGCAGTCGCGGCGCAAAGGACGCTGACGGGAACTACACCAAATACCTTGCGCCATAAAGAAATTGCAGACATTCTCATTGCTCCGATCCCGTTGCCCCGTTTGTCCCATAGTCGTGCACTGGACCTTCAGTACAGCAGCCCCACGATGAAACGAAAAAGCCCGGCCCCAGATGGGGACCGGGCTCTTCGTCGACTTTGGACTTAGAAGTCCATGCCGCCCATGCCACCGGTCGGGTCGCCGGCGGGAGCCGCGGCCTTCTCCGGCTTGTCGGCGACGACGGCCTCGGTGGTCAAGAACAGGCCCGCGATGGACGCCGCGTTCTGCAGCGCCGAACGGGTCACCTTGACCGGGTCGGCAACGCCGGCCTTCAGCAGGTCCTCGTACTCATTGGTCTGCGCGTTCAGGCCGGTGCCGGCTTTCGCATTGCGGACCTTCTCGGCGACAACGCCGGGCTCCAGCCCGGAGTTGAAGGCGATC
>DASZKQ010000337.1:0-3791 GCA_035552835.1 Mycobacterium sp.
CGGACCCGGACCCGTAGGTATCTACGAACTCACTGGGATCGACTCGGAGGAGTGGCTGATCGTCGGGTTTAGTTTCGGGGGCGGTGAGTCCGGCATGTATGAGCCTCACGTCATCGCCGTGCGGAAGTCGGAACTGGGCGAAGGTCATATATCGGACGTGACCGACGTGAGAGCGGCCGAGATTCAAATTCATGGCGTCGATCCATTCGAGTTGCTTCGGCAGATGACGCACTCGTTGGACATACGTTTTCGCATTGGCTCGACCAAAAATGCGACCATCACGATCACCGAGACCGGGTACGCAGCGGGTACGCAGCGGTGACGTAACCAGGCCAATCGCGCCCACGCTCACCAACGCATGTATAGGCAGGTCAACGCCACAATCCACAGGTGCCGCTGGCCCTGACCTGCATTGCTGTCGGCGCAGGACTGCGTTGGCGCGCAACGCAATCGCAAACCCGAACCCGGCCCCCACGACACCAACGGCGACCACACCGACGCCGACTGCCCGCATCCGTGGGCTTCGGTGCCCGGTGCGCCATAGCAGCAGGCCCAACGCGCTCCCAACCGCACACACCGACCCGACCACACTGCCGATCGGCCATATGATCCCCGCCGCGGTGACCGTCCAACTGGTCAATGCGGCCGGCACCAGACGGGCATCCAGCCGCGCCGTCGCGGCGTCGCCGCCGGATGGGTGCTGCACCGGTCTTAGACACGAACCAGCGGGCGCAGCTTTTCCAGACGCGCGGGGCCGATGCCGTCGACCTCGGCGAGTTGATCGACGCTGGTGAACTTGCCGTTGGCATCCCGCCAGGCCGCGATGGCAGCCGCCGTCACCGGCCCGACCCCGGGCAAGGCGTCCAACTGCTGCACCGTTGCGGTGTTCAGGTTGACCGCCTCAGCCCGTCCGGGTTTGTCCGGACGAGATGTGGTGCCCGGCGTGCCCGGGGCGGCCGACCCGGAACTCACCGAACTGCCCAACACCGGCGGCTGCCCCTTGACGGGTGCGATGCCGACGACGATCTGCTCGCCGTCGCCGACCTGGCGGGCCATGTTCAACCCGATGGTGTCGGCGCCATCCGTCGCGCCGCCTGCCGCCTTGAGCGCGTCGGCGATGCGCGCGCCGGGCGCCAAGGTGACCAGGCCGGGCGTGTGCACCAGGCCAACCACACTCACCACCACCGGTTGAGTCGGCTTGCCGGTCGGACTTGAACTCGGGCCGCGGCTCGCCGACGCCACCGCGTCGACCGGCGGCAGTTTCGCCGACCTCACCGGTGCTGGCTGGTCACGCATAAGAGTGAAGATGGTGACCAGAACCGCGATCGCGGCGATTGCCGCCAGTGCGATGGCGCCCGCGCGGCCCGGGTCGGCGCGCACCCTGGCCAGCCAGCCGGCGCCAGGCTGTCCGGGACCGTCCGGAAGCCACCGCGGCAGCAGAGAGTTCGGGTCGGTGTCGGCATCGGTGCCGTCGGCATCACTGTCCGGTTGGGCGCCGAGTCGTCGATGCAGTCGCTCGGCGGGCAGTTCTGTACGCATGCGCCGACGGTAGGTGCGCCGGCTGTCACAGCGGGCCCCTCGCGGGGCCTGCCGACCCCCGGCTGTGGACGAACTGCCAGCTGTGCACTGGTTTGACGGTTGGCCAGCCGGGTAGCCGAAGCCCATGGGTTTGGCGCTGATCACGGGCTGCCCCTCGACCGTAGGTGACGATGCATGGAGGTAACCCAATGAGCTTGGAAGCAAATCCGAAGCTTGAAGCCTCACTCGGTGAGCTGATGAGCCAGCTGTCAGCTCAAGTCTCGCGGCTGGTGCGAGATGAAATGCGCTTGGCGCAGAAGGAATTTCAGCAGTCGGCCAGGCATGCCGGCCTCGGCGCCGGTTTACTGAGCGCTGCAGGCCTGCTCGCGTTCTTTGGTGTGGCCAGCCTGATCGCGGCGGCCATTGCCGCGGTCGCGCTGGCGTTGCCAGTCTGGGCGGCTGCGCTGACTGTCGGCGCAGCGGTGTTATCGGCGTCCGGGATAGCCGCTCTGCTCAGCAAGAAGCAGGCCGGTGCGGCGACACCGGCGGCGCCGCAGACGGTGGCCAACGTTAAAAAAGACGTGCAGCAAGTAAGGGATTCTCGCCATGACCGGAGCTGAACCTACCGAACCCGGACGCGACGCGGACATCCGCGAGATCCAGGCTGACATCGAACGCACCCGCGGCCAGCTCGGTAAGACCGTCGACGCGCTCTCGGCCAACCTGGACGCCAAAAAGGACGTGGTCGACAGGTCCAGGGCGGCGGCCAAGCCGTCGCTGGCGGTAGTCGCGTCGGTTGCCGGCGCGACCGTAGTCGGTATTTTCTGGTGGCGCCGCCGTTCGGGCCGCCACCACGGTTGACGTTCCCATGGGACTCACCGTCGCGGTTACCGGGCCGACTGGCGATATCGGCATTTCGGCCGTCGCAGCCTTGGAGCAGCACCCGAATGTCGATCGCATCATCGGCATGGCGCGACGGCCCTTTGACCCGAATCCGCAGGGGTGGACCAAGACCGTCTACCGCCAGGGCGACATCCTCAACCGCGACGCGGTGGACGAGCTAGTCGCCGAAGCCGATGTGGTGGTTCATCTGGCATTCGTCATCATGGGGTCGCGCGAGGACAGTGAGCGGGTGAATCTCAACGGAACCCATAATGTCTTCGAAGCTTGCGTCGCCGGTGCCTCGGATGGACGGCCGCGCAGACTCGTGTACAGCTCGTCGGTGGCCGCCTACGGCTACCACTCCGACAATCCGGTGCCCCTCACCGAGGAAGTTCCTCCGCGGGGTTCGCCCGAGCATTACTACTCCGAGCAGAAGGCCGCCTGCGAAGCGGCGCTCGCTGAACTCACCGCGAATTCGCCGCTGGAGGTGTTCATCCTTCGGCCCTGCATCGTCGCGGGCCCGCATGCGCACGCACTGGTCGAGGCACTGCCGTGGAATCGCTTGCCCTACCTGAGGACCGCGAGCCGGATGCTGCCGGTGCTCAAACCGCCCGTTCCCGATCCCGGGAATCCGCTGCAGCTGGTGCACCACGACGACGTCGCTGCCGCCATCGCGTTGGCTGCAACGGAATCGGCCCCGCCGGGCGCCTACAACATCGCCGGCGATGGGGTGCTGTCGGTCTCCGATGTGGCCGCGGCGCTCGGGGGCCGGCCGGTGCGAGTGCCGGCCATTGCCGCGACGGCGGCCTCGGCGGTCATCGCCCGATTGCCCGTGGTTCCCTCGGCCGCCGAATGGCTGCACATCGCGCGCACGTCCGTGGTTATGGACACCCGAAAGGCTAAAACGCAGCTGGGGTGGACGCCCCAATACACGGCCTCCCAAACGTTGCAGGCGCTCGCCGCGTCGCTATAGGCCAGCCGCCGGACCCGGCCGTGGGAAATGCGGATAACGTGCAGGGCACGGACCGTCAGATCCAACAGAGGAGATTGCCATGCAATTGGCACTCACGCCGGACGAAGCTGCCTTCCGTGACGAGCTGCGTACCTTTTACACGACGAAGATTCCGGCGGCCTTTCGCGAGAAAACCCGTCAGGGTCTGCCGCTCGGCCGCGACGACTTCATGACCTGCCACAAGATCCTCAACGATCACGGGCTGGCGGTGCCCAATTGGCCCGTCGAGTGGGGCGGCAAGGACTGGACGCCCGCTCAGCACCAGATCTGGCTGGACGAGATGCAGCTGGCCTGTGTGCCCGAACCCCTGAACTTCAACGCGAAGATGGTCGGACCGGTGATCGCCGAGTTCGGGTCCCAGGACATCAAGCAACGCTTC
>DASZKQ010000338.1:0-2118 GCA_035552835.1 Mycobacterium sp.
ACAGGGTCAAGCTGATCAGTGGACCGCAGACAAGTCCACGGCGGTGGACATTTTTCGGCAGCGATTCCAAGGGGCGGCAGCAAACGTGCACGTTCGGGGAGAACGACTTAGTTCGCAGATACGCCAAAGCGTCCTGAGCGCGATCTCGCGGCGCGGTCAGTGACCGCGCTCCGCCAGCGCCCGCATGAAAAACGTCAGGTTGGCCGGTCGCTCGGCCAGTCGACGCATGAAGTACCCGTACCACTGAGTGCCGAACGGCACATACACCCGCACCCGGTTGCCGGCGGAAGCTAGCCGCAACTGCTCGCCGTCGCGGATTCCGTACAGCATCTGATATTCGAAATCGCCGGCACTGCGCCCGGACTCGCTCGCCAATGCTGGCACCGCTTCGATGACGACGGGATCGTGAGAGGCCACCATCGGATACCCTGAGCCGGTCATCAGCACCCGGAGGCAGCGCAGATACGAGTCGGTGACCGCCGCGGCGTCGCGGTAGGCGACCGATGCGGGTTCGTCATAGGCACCTTTGCACAGCCGCACCCTCGCCCCGGACGCGGCGAGCTGCGCGCAGTCGCCGTGCGAGCGCCGCAGGTAGGCCTGCAGAACCACGCCCAGCCAAGGGAAATCAGTCCGAAGGTCGGCCGCGATCGACAGCGTCGAATCCGTGGTGGTGTGGTCTTCGGCGTCCACGGTCACCCACACGCCGACCTGCTCGGCCCGCTCGCAGATGGTGTATGCGTTCGCAAAAGCGATCTTGTCGCCGTCGCGGTCCAACGCCTGCCCCAACGCCGAGAGCTTGCACGACACCTCCAGCGGGCGCACACCTTCACCGACGGCATCCGGCCGCCGGCCCAACGCGTCGAGCACTTCTAGGTAGGCACGCATGGTGGCGTTCGCGCCGTCGAGGTCGGTGACATCCTCGCCCAGGTAGTCGATGCTGACCAGCCGGCCCGAATTGCGCAGTGCCGCGACGCTGGCTAACACCCGGTCAAGCGACGGCCCCGGTACGAACCGGTGCACCACCTTGCGGGTGATCGGCAGCCGCTCGGCGGTGCGCCGCAACCCGTCGGAGTGGCTGGCCGCCAGGATCGCCGGGCGCAGTGTTTTGGCGAACAGGCCCGACATCACTGCGTCGCCATGTGCGGATAGTTGTGATCGGTGGCCGGGACGAACGTCTCCTTGATCGAGCGTGCCGACGTCCAGCGCAACATGTTCAGTACCGATCCGGCCTTGTCGTTGGTGCCTGAGCCGCGCGAACCCCCGAACGGCTGGCGGCCCACCACCGCCCCGGTTGGCTTGTCGTTGACGTAGAAGTTGCCGGCCGCGAACCGCAGCCGATTCTGCGCGGCCAACACGGCGTCGCGGTCGTCGGCGATCACCGCACCGGTCAACGCATAACGTGAACCGGTGTCGATGACCTCGAGCATCCGCTCGTACTGGTCGTCGGGGTAGACGTACACCGACAGCACCGGGCCGAAGTACTCGGTGGCGAAGGCCTCGTCGGTCGGGTCGTCGGACAGCAGCACCGTCGGGCGTACGAAATAGCCCTCGCTGTCGTCGTATTCGCCGCCGACCGCGATCGTGACAGCGGCTGCGCCTTTCGCGCGTTCAATCGCGTCGACGTTTTTGACGAAGGCACGTTCGTCGATCAGCGCGCCGCCGAAATTGGAGAAGTCGGTGATGTCGCCGAACGGCAGCTCGGCGGCGGCCGCCAGGAAGTCGTCGCCCATCTGCTGCCAGACCGAGTGGGCGATGAAGGCCCGCGACGCCGCCGAGCACTTCTGGCCCTGGTAGTCGAACGCGCCGCGGATGAGCGCGGTGCGCAGCACATCCGGCTGCGCCGAGGCGTGCGCGAGCACGAAGTCCTTGCCGCCGGTCTCGCCGACCAGGCGCGGATAGCTGTGGTAGCGCTCGACGTTGGCGCCGACCTCACCCCACAGCCGCTGGAAGGTTGCCGTCGATCCGGTGAAGTGGATCCCGGCCAGCCGCGGATCCGCCAGCGCCACATCGGAAACCGCGTAGCCGTCGCCGGCAACCAGGTTGATCACGCCAGGTGGCAACCCGGCCGCCTCCAGCAGTTGCATGGTCAGGTATGCGGCGAATGTCTGCGTGACCGAC
>DASZKQ010000339.1:0-4813 GCA_035552835.1 Mycobacterium sp.
GGCATGCATTTGGAGGGCTACGGCTGCGGCGGGGCCTCGGCCGTGCACTACGGCTTGGCGTGTACCGAACTGGAAGCCGCGGACTCCGGTATCCGGTCGATGGTGTCGGTGCAGGGTTCGCTGGCCATGTTTGCGATCTGGAACTTCGGCTCCGAAGAGCAAAAGCAAAAGTGGCTGCCCGGCATGGCCGCCGGCGAACTGCTCGGCTGCTTCGGGCTGACCGAACCCGACGCCGGATCCGACCCGGCGTCGATGACAACCCGGGCCCGACGCGACGGGTCGGACTGGATCCTCAACGGCCGCAAAATGTGGATCACCAACGGTTCAGTCGCCGACGTCGCGATTGTGTGGGCGACCAGCGACGACGGGATCCGCGGATTCATCGTGCCCACCGATACGCCGGGATTTTCTGCCAACACCATCCACCACAAGCTCTCGCTGCGGGCGTCGATCACCAGCGAGCTGGTGCTCGACGACGTGCGGCTGCCTGACGACGCCCTGCTGCCGGAGGTAAAGGGCCTCAAAGGCCCGCTGGCATGCCTGTCGGAAGCACGCTACGGCATTGTCTGGGGCTCAATGGGCGCCGCGCGTTCGGCGTGGCAGGCCGCGCTCGATTACGCCACCCAACGCACCCAGTTCGGCCGTCCGATCGCCGGATTCCAGTTGACGCAAGCGAAACTTGTCGACATGGCCGTCGAATTGCATAAAGGTCTGCTGCTTGCGTTGCAGCTCGGGCGCCTTAAGGACAGCGTCGGGCTGCGTCCCGAGCAGGTCAGTTTCGGCAAGCTCAACAACACCCGTGAAGCGATCGAGATTTGCCGAACCGCGCGAACGATCCTGGGTGGCAATGGGATATCGCTGGAATACCCGGTGATCCGGCACATGGTCAACCTGGAGTCGGTGCTCACCTACGAGGGCACCCCGGAAATGCATCAGCTGATCCTTGGCCAGGCGATCACCGGTATGGACGCCTTCCGCTGACAGGAGTATTCGAATGAGCGCACGCCTGGAGCACGCTGAAGAGCATCGCCAGTTTCGAGAACTGGTGCACGATTTCGTGCAGCAGACCGTCGTCCCCGCCCATGAACAATGGGAGAAGGCCGGCTGTGTGGATCGTTCCCTCTTCACCGAAGCGGGAAAGCTTGGACTGCTGGCATTTTCGGTGCCCGAGGAATTCGGCGGGGCTGGTGTCGACGACTTCCGCTACAACGCGATCGTCGTTGACGAACTCCAGCGGGCAGGCGCGGCGGCCGAGGCCGTCACCTTGTCGCTGCAGAACGACATCGTGCTGCCTTATCTCACCGACCTGACCACACCCGAACAGCAACAACGCTGGCTACCGGGTGTGGTGACCCGCGAGACGATAATCGGCATCGCGATGACCGAGCCGGGCGCCGGCAGCGACCTGGCCGGAATCCGCACCACCGCAGTGCGTGACGGCGACCATTACGTCGTCAGCGGTGCGAAAACGTTTATCTCCAATGGGCAGATTGGGGACTTGTTCATCATCGTGGTACGCACTGCACCCGACCGGCACAACGGGCTATCGCTACTGGTCGTCGACCCGGACACGCCGGGTTTTTCCCGCGGCCGGAACCTGGAGAAAATCGGCCTGCACGCCCAGGACACCAGCGAGCTGAGCTTCACCGATATGCGGGTTCCCGTCGAAAACCTGCTCGAGGAGGAAGGCAGGGGCTTCTATCAACTGATGAACAACCTTCCGCAAGAGCGGCTTTCGCTGGCGGTGGGCGCGGTGGCTGCCGCCGAAGGGGTACTGGCCGAAACCCTCGACTACGTCAAGCAGCGAAATGCCTTCGGCTCCCCCATCTCTGGCTTGCAGAACACCCAGTTCGTGCTCGCTGAGCTGGCCACCGAACTCGATATCGCGCGGACCTATCTCGATGACTGCATCGCTGAGCACCTGACCGGTGAACTCACCGCGGCCCGGGCGGCCCGGCTGAAATGGTGGACCACCGAACTGCAGGTCCGCACCGCCGACCGCTGCCTGCAGCTGCACGGCGGCTATGGCTATATGCGCGAGTACCCGGTGTCGCGCGCGTTCGTCGACGCCCGCATCCAAACGATCTACGGTGGTACCACCGAGATCATGAAGACGATCATCGCCAAGGACCTCGGCATCTAAGGCACATCATGGCCACCGATTTCACCGACTATGCCGCTTTGCCCGTCGAAGAGGCGGTCCGGGCCGCCCGCACCAGCTCGCGGCGCCGTCAGGTGCTCGACGCCGCGGTGAAGGTGATGAGCCAGACCGGCTTTCACCAGATGTCCATGCAGGACTTGGCGGCCGAGGCCAACGTCAGCGTCGGCCTGATCTACAAGTACTTCGGCGGCAAGGAAGAGCTGCTGCTGGCGACGATCCTGCGCATCCAGGACGCCTTCCGCGATCAACTGGCCCCGGTGATGGCAGCCGCCGGCACCGACGCGAACGAGCAGTTAGTGGCCGGGATCCGCCGCTACATCGAGATCGTGGACGAAAACCTCGACGCGGTGGTGCTGACTTACCGGGAAAGCCGCACGCTCGACGCGGCCGGGCGTGCCCAGATCAAGGAACTCGAAATCGCCACCGCCGCACCGTTACGGGCGGCCATCGAGGCCGGGATCTCGCAAGGCTCGTTCAGCAACGTCGACGTCGACATCATGGTCTTCGACATCATGCTGCTAGCGCACGGATGGGCGCTCAAGCATTGGCATTTCGGCCCGCTCTACAGCCTCGACGAGTACATCCGGCTGCAGACGCGCTATGTGCTGAACTCGCTGCGCTAAAAGGGCGGCGGGTCGTTACAGGCCGCGATCCGCGCCGCCTCTCGGGCCGCTTCGGCGGCGATACGCGCTTCGTTGATTCCGCGTTCCCAGTTGTTGCGGGCGGCGCGGTCGGCGGCCCTGGTTCGCCGACGGGCCGGCATCATCAGTCCGCGGTTCCCGGTGCATGGCGGCGTCGACGTCGGCAACACCAGCGTGCCGGTCGGAACGGCTAACACCGGAAACAACACAGCACCACCGGGTTTCGTGGTGTAACCGTGGCCCGTCGGTGAAGTCCAGATCACCGTACCGTCAGGTTCTTGACGATCTCGCCAACCGTTGGGCCCGCTGTAGAACGTCTTCAGTAAATGGTGAATCCTACAGAGCAGCTTGAGGTTTGACGGATGGGTCGGGCCTAGCGGCCATGGCACGGTGTGGTCGATGTCGGCGTACTCAGCCGGGCGGTCGCAACCAGGGAACCGGCAAGTCAGGTCGCGGCAGCGGATAAAATCGGCCAACGCCGCCGAGGGCCGATACCGTGGCTCGGGCGCAGAGTCCTTCGGATGGACCACCGGCCGCAGCTTCGCCGATGTGGCCAGCTGTCGCACCGCCTCCGCGGACAAGCCGCCGAAGCCCGGCACATAACCGGGAGCGGTCGAGTCGCCGCCGACTGTGGCAGCTTCGGCCAGCACATGGATGATGACATCCCCGACGGTGGCGTCCTGTTTGGTCGCCGGACAATCCGGCGAACCGCACGCGCACGGCATCGCGGTAGCCCGCGCCGCCAGGGCCGACAAAGCGTCGGCGCGGCGCTGGGCTTTGGTGCGTGGATCGGCCGGACAAACCGTGGCAGCCAACTCATCGAGCCGTCGGTCGAAAGCCACTGCATCAGGTGCCCGAACGTCTCCCCAAATCTCGGCCATCCCGGAATGCAGCGGCGAGATGCTGATGTGGCGACTCTCTTCGGTCTCTCGCGCCACCCGCACCGCGGCCGGCTCCAACTTCTGTATCCAATAGTCGAGGACTTCGACGATCTTTCGGTACGACCGTCGGCTCCAGCGGGAAGCGTTGCGGGCCAGCCAGCCGTCCAGCCGGGTTAGCGCGGCGTCGTCGGTCATCAGCTCAGTGCGGAACACCACCGCAGAGATCACCCGAAAGTCCACTTCGCCGGCGGCGAACAAGGCACCGAGTTTCGGCAAGTGCTCGGCCAATGCCAGGCCATACCGAAGTTGGCCGGCCGCCCGCCCGCGACTGATCCCCTGCGCGGCGGCCACTTCGGCGGCCACCTGCTCCCAACCGTCGATGCACCACTGCTCGCGCTCGTCGACGCCTTGCTCAGCCAGCCGCCGGTGATAGAGCTGCGCCGCGGCCGCGAACTTGCGCGCGGTGACAGCCGACTCCATCCGCACCGCGTCGCGCATAGTGTCCACCAGGCCTGCGTCGTCGAGGCCGCCCAGCGCCTCGATGTCCGGCAGTCGAACTTCGAACATACTTTCGATTATGGCACGTCGGCCGGACATAAGAACTGATCAGACGTGCGGGTTGTTAATGAACTGCCGACTGTGGAGCCTCTTGGGGCTGCCACTGACGCGCATTGTTTGTTTTTTTGTCACCACGGGGCGGACTGGGTCTGCGAACCTTGACTCGACGAGGGGCCGCCATGACAGAACACCTGCGTGCTTACAACAGTTTGTGGCAGGTCCGCAGCGACTCGTGGTGCCGATTGGAGGAGGCCGCGGATCGGCTGACGCGCCCGGACACTGAGGGAGCGTTGAAAGAAAAGTGCGTGGCAGCCTGCCAGGAATTGCTGGCTCGCCTGAGCACTTTGGAGCCCTATTGGGCCTACCCTGGCTCGCCGCAATTCGCCCGAGTTCAGCGACTTTTTGCCGCAGGCAGCTACGACAAGTTCGCGCAAGCGGTTGCGCGGATCAACCGAGCGCTGACCCAGGAGTCGTATCGCTCCGGGGATGTGGACAACGCCGGTGCCGACGAGCTGGACATGTTTCCGTCCGATCCCCGTCAACTCGAAGGTCAGACAGAAGCAGAGCGCGAC
>DASZKQ010000340.1:0-4758 GCA_035552835.1 Mycobacterium sp.
TGTACATCGCCGACTACGCCGGCGCGATTACCGTGCTGACGGTCGCATCGACAGCCGCGTCCACCGACGCGCCGACCCCGGACGAGGTACCCACCGCCCCGCATCAGTGGGCGTTGTCCAACCTGCTGGGACTCGAGCCGACACCGGCCTAGCGGGCCCCGCGACCACATCGCCGCCACGGCGATTGTTCGGGCGTGCGATGATCGCCACCAGGGCGGCCGCCAGGCGGGCCGGCCCGGCACGGCAGGTAGTGCGAACCATAAGGTGGTTCATCGATGTACAGCACCATGCAGAGCTTCCCGTTGACGATCACCGCCATCTTGCGACATGCGTCGGGCGTCCACGGGGCACGCAAGGTCACTACCGCGACCGGGAGCGGTTACCGCCAGTCCAGCTACGCCGAACTCGGCCAGCAGGCCGCTCAACTTGCAAACGCATTGCGGCGCGTCGGCGTCAGCGGCGACCAGCGAGTCGCCACGTTCATGTGGAACAACGCCGAACATCTGGCGGCGTATCTGGCCGTGCCAGCGATGGGCGCGGTGCTGCACACGCTCAACATTCGGCTCTTTCCCGAACAGATCGTGCACGTGGCCACCGAGGCCGAAGACCAAGTCGTGTTGGTCGATTTGTCGCTGGCCAAACTGCTGGCGCCGGTCCTGGCCGAACTCGACAACCTGCACACCGTGATCGCGGTCGGCGAGGGTGACCTGGCGGCCCTGGAGGAATCGGGCAAGACAGTGCTGCGCTACGCCGACGTGGTGGCCGGCGAGTCGACCGAGTTCGACTGGCCGGACATCGACGAGAACTCCGCAGCCGCGATGTGCTACACCAGCGGTACCACCGGCAACCCCAAAGGCGTTGTCTACAGCCATCGTTCGAGCTATCTACACACGATGGCGACCTGTACCAGTAACGGCATTGGGGTCGGATCGAGCGATTGCGTGCTGCCGATCGTGCCGATGTTCCATGCCAACGCCTGGGGCCTACCGTATGCGGCGTTGATGGCGGGTGCCGACTTGGTGCTGCCGGATTGCCATCTGGACGCCAGGTCGCTGATCGACATGATCGAGAAGCTGCGACCCACCGTCGCCGGTGCGGTGCCGACCATCTGGAACGACGTCATGCACTGCCTGGAAAAGGATCCCGGCCACGACGTGTCGTCGCTGCGACTGGTGGCCTGCGGCGGCTCGGCGGTGCCGGTGTCGCTGATGCGCACCTTCGAGGACAAGCACGGCGTCCAGATCCGCCAGCTGTGGGGCATGACCGAAACGTCGCCAATGGCCACCATGGCCTGGCCGCCGCCGGGCACCCCGGAGGAGGAGCACTGGGTGTTCCGTGCGACCCAGGGCCAGCCGATATGCGGCGTGGAAGCCCGGATAGTCGACGACCACGGGCAGGTGCTGCCCAACGACAATAAAGCCGTCGGTGAGGTGGAAGTTCGCGGTCCGTGGATCACCAATTCCTACTACCGGGGATACGACGAGTCGAAGTTCGACTCCGGTTGGCTGCGCACCGGCGACGTGGGTCGCATCGACGAACGAGGCTTCATCACGCTGACCGACCGCGCCAAAGACGTGATCAAGTCTGGTGGGGAATGGATTTCATCGGTAGAGCTGGAGAACTGTCTGGTCGGACACCCGGACGTGATCGAGGCCGCCGTGGTCGGGGTTCCCGACGAGCGTTGGCAGGAACGGCCGCTTGCCGTCGTCGTTGCCAAAGAAGGCTCCGGCGTCAGCGCCACGGATCTGCGCAACTTCCTGTCCGACAAGGTCGTTCGATGGTGGTTGCCGGAGCGCTGGACGTTTATCGACGAGATTCCCCGTACCAGTGTCGGCAAGCACGACAAGAAGACCATCCGGTCCCGGTACGCCGACGACGTTTATCAGGTCAGCGAAGCGCGAGATTAACGGCGGGGAAGGGAAGCCATGAGCCTCCGGGTCGTTCAATGGGCAACGGGTTCGGTCGGTGTGGCCGCGATCAAAGGCGTGCTCGAGCATCCCGAACTGGAACTCGCCGGTTGCTGGGTACATTCGGATGCCAAGAGCGGCAAGGACGTCGGCGAGATCATCGGCACACCAGCATTGGGCGTGACCGCGACGAATAGTCTCGACGACATTCTCGCGCTCGACGCCGATGCGGTGATCTACGCGCCGTTGCTGCCCAATGCCGACGAAGTCGCGGCACTGCTGCGCTCCGGCAAGAATGTCGTTACCCCGGTCGGCTGGTTCTACCCGGGCGAGCGGGAGGCCGCATCGTTGGAGGTGGCCGCGCAGGCCGGCAACGTGACCTTGCACGGCGCCGGTATCGGGCCCGGTGCAGCAACGGAACTGTTTCCGTTACTGCTGTCGGTGATGTCCACCGGGGTGACTTTCATTCGCTCCGAGGAGTTTTCCGACCTCCGGACCTACGGCGCACCGGATGTGCTGCGTTATGTGATGGGTTTCGGTGGGACACCGGATAGCGCGTTAACCGGACCGATGCAGAAAATTCTTGACGGCGGATTCATCCAATCGGTGCGGCTGTGCGTCGACCGGTTGGGTTTCGCCGCCCAGCCCGAGATCCGCACCTCGCAGGAGGTCGCGGTCGCGAGCGCACCGATCGACTCGCCGATCGGGGCGATCGAGCCGGGGCAGGTCGCCGGGCGCCGTTTCCACTGGGAGGCGTTGGTCGGCGATACGGTGGTCGTTCGGATCACGGTGAACTGGTTAATGGGCGAGGAAAACCTGGATCCGCCTTGGTCATTCGGGCCAGCCGGCGAACGCTACGAAATCGAAGTTCGCGGCAACCCGGACTCCTTCATCACGGTCAAGGGCTGGCAGCCGGAAAGCGTGGAGGCCGGCTTGAAAAGCAACCCCGGCATCGTCGCGACCGCGGCGCATTGCGTGAACGCCGTCCCGGCGACCTGCGCGGCCCCGGCCGGCATCCAAAGCTTCTTCGACCTGCCGCTGATTACCGCTCGGGCCGCGCCCGGGTTGTCGCGGTAGCCTGCGGTCATGACAAGCTCCTTGGCTGTCGAACACTCGCGCCTGATACCTGTCGGCCTCGATGAAGCCTTCGCCGGCACCCTGCCGGTGCCGCTGCCGACGATTTTCCGACGGTGGTACGGGCCCATCCCGCCGATCAAAGCGGTCAGGGATCAGACCGGCGAGTGGCACGCGCCCGGGCAGACCCGGGTGGTGATGCTGACCGGGGGCGGAAGCATGCGCGAGGAGCTGACCAGTGTGGACCCGCCGCATTCGTTCGGCTACACCCTGACCCGGATCACCGGCCCGTTGGCATTGCTGGTCGGACGTGCTGAGGGCCAGTGGGTCTTTACCGCGAGCGGTACCGCGACCACGGTTACTTGGCGCTGGAACATCCATGCCCGGTCGGCGCTGACTGCGCCGCTGTTGCCAGTGCTGGGCCGGTTGTGGAAGGGCTATGCGCGCCGCTCGCTGGAAACACTGTCCGGCCTGCTGACGGGCTGATCATGTGCCGACTTTTCGGGTTGCATGCCGGGACCAACGTTGTCACCGCGACGTTTTGGCTGCTGGACGCCCCGGACAACCTCGCCGAGCAGAGCAAAAGAAACCCGGACGGCACCGGTCTGGGCGTGTTCGATGGCGAAGGCCGCCCGCAGGTGCGCAAGCAGCCGATCGCCGCGTGGCAGGACACCGACTTCGCCAGCGAAGCGCACGAGATGACCGGTACCACCTTCATCGCGCACGTTCGCTACGCGACCACCGGATCGCACGACGTGGTCAACACCCATCCGTTCCTGCAAGACGGCCGGATCTTGGCGCACAACGGCGTGGTGGAAGGCCTTGATGTGCTGGACGAGCGGCTGCGGGAAGTGGGCACCGCCGATCTGGTGTTGGGGCAGACCGACTCCGAGCGGGTGTTCGCGTTGATCACCGCCTCGATCCGGGCGCATGGCGGGGATGTGACGGCCGGTGTGGTCGACGCGATGAACTGGCTGGCGGCCAACGTGCCGATCTATGCGGTCAATCTGTTGCTGAGCACGGCCACCGAGATGTGGGCACTGCGCTACCCGGAGCCCAACGAGCTCTACATATTGGACCGCCGCGGTACCCCGGAGGATCACCGATTCCATCTGCGCACCAATCGCATTCGCGCGGACAGCGACCATCTGCGGTCGCGGGCGTCGGTGGTGTTCGCCAGCGAGCGGATGGACGACGATCCGCAATGGCGGCTGCTGGTACCGGGCGAGCTGGTCCATGTCGACTCCGCGCTGCAGATCACCAGTGACGTGGTATTGCCGGATCCGCCTCGACACCAGCTGCGCCCTGAGGATCTGAACGCGACGGCGCAGGCGGCGCAGCACACTGCGTCGGCGTGACTATCAAACGAGCGCTGGTGCTCGGCGGCGGTGGTGTGGCTGGAATCGCTTGGGAGTCAGGCGTTCTGCAAGGTATCGATGACGAATCGCCTACCGCGGCACGAGCGCTGCTGGTTTCCGTGGTGGTGGTGGGCACCTCGGCCGGCTCGGCGGTGGTCGCACAGATCGGCAACGGCTTGAGCCTCGAGGAGCTGTTTGCCCGACAAGTCCAGGAAGCGTCGACCGAAATCGATCCAGGGGTAGGGGTTAGCGGAATTCAGGCCGTCACCGACCTCTTCCTGGCCGCCATGGCGCAACCGGACAGCACGGTGTCGCAGCAGCGGCAGCGGATCGGGGCGGTCGCGCTGGCGACAGAAACCGTGGCCGAACCGGTCCGGCGCTATGTGATCGCCCAGCGCCTGCCGACACACACCTGGCCC
>DASZKQ010000341.1:0-3978 GCA_035552835.1 Mycobacterium sp.
TCATTTCGTTGTCGCGGTAGGTGCCCTCGATGATCGATGACGGGGAGCCGTTGAAATCGGCCAGCGAGGCGTTGGTGGTTCGCCAGGCGGGCAGTTGCGCGCTGTCGAGATAGCCGTGAGTGATGGCCTCTTTCGGGTCGAAATCGCCGACCAGCCGGTACACCACCAGTTGGGCGTTGGAGGTGTAGAGGCTGCTGCTGCGACGGTTCGCGGTCACCACAAAGGCATCAGGGACATTCGGGTCGGGCACCTGCGTCCATCCGGGCGGCATCGGCAAGGTGACATCGAGCGCCTTGAAGTTCTGCGCCTGTTGCGGCTCCATCTTGACGTTCTTGGCGCCGAAATAGTCCCGCAGCGTCCCGGAACGGGCCGGAACGAGCATCGGCGCCGGTGGCGGGGCAGCCGCGGCGAGCGCGGGCGTGGCCGGGGACGGCGCCGCGGGGGGAGCGGGTGCCGTCCCCGGCAGGGGGTGGCCAACAACCCCGGGCGCGACCGTGACGGCCTGCGGCATCACCGGCGCGGGGGCGGGAGCGGGATTGGGCCGGGGCGGAAACACCGGTTCTGCCGACGCGATGGGGCATGCAAAGCCCAGCACACCCACGACGCCGACGGCTAGACCCGCGACAGCTACCCGCCAGCTACGGGTAATCTGCATCATGAGAGTCGGTCCTTCCCTCATCGCTCAGGGGCGAAGCATGAGTCGGACTGTAACCAGGCCGAAGTGGCGCTGCCAGCGTTGGAATCGACCTGGAATACACCTGGGATAAACCCCTGATCGGTCCGCAACGCAACCGAGACAAACCCGTCGGCGGCGGGCCCGCCGCAGGCGCCCTTATAACCTGTTGGACGTGACCGACTCCCCAACGGCCGCGCCCGACGCCGGTGCGGACCCCGACGCTCCGCGGTACCGATACACCGCGGAGCTGGCCGGCCGCGTCGAACGGACCTGGCAGGACACCTGGAACCGGATGGGGACCTTCAACGTGTCGAACCCGGTCGGGTCGCTGGCACCGACGGACGGCTCAGCTGTGCCCGACGACAAGATGTTCGTCCAGGACATGTTCCCGTATCCGTCGGGAGAGGGGCTGCACGTCGGTCACCCGCTGGGCTACAT
The DNA here is from genome assembly GCA_035552835.1 of Mycobacterium sp. Classification (GTDB taxonomy): domain Bacteria; phylum Actinomycetota; class Actinomycetes; order Mycobacteriales; family Mycobacteriaceae; genus Mycobacterium. The sequence continues at coordinate 1,115 of DASZKQ010000341.1, forward strand.
CGCCACCGATGTCTATGCCCGCTACTTTCGGATGATCGGCCGTAATGTGCTGCACGCGTTGGGCTTTGACGCGTTCGGTCTGCCTGCCGAGCAATACGCGGTGCAGACCGGTACCCATCCGCGGACCCGGACCGAGGCCAACATCGTCAATTTCCGGCGCCAGTTGGGCCGGCTGGGCTTCGGCCACGACAGCCGGCGAAGCTTTTCCACCACCGACGTCGAGTTCTACAAGTGGACACAGTGGATCTTCCTGCAGATCTACAACGCGTGGTTTGATACCGCCGCCAACATTGCCCGACCGATCGCCGAGCTGGTCTCCGCATTCGATTCCGGCGCCAGGAAATTGGATGACGGCCGGGATTGGGCGAAGCTGTCGGCGGGCGACCGCGCCGACGTGATCGACACCCACCGTCTGGTCTACCGGGCGGATTCGATGGTGAATTGGTGTCCGGGGCTGGGCACCGTGCTGGCCAACGAAGAGGTTACCGCTGACGGCCGAAGCGACCGCGGTAACTTCCCGGTGTTCCGGAAGCGCTTGCGACAGTGGATGATGCGGATCACCGCCTACGCCGACCGGTTGCTCGACGATCTCGACGTGCTGGACTGGCCGGACAAGGTCAAAACCATGCAGCGCAACTGGATCGGCCGCTCGACGGGCGCCGCCGCGTTGTTCGCGGCCCGCACAACCGACGGCGAGACGGTGGACTTGGAGGTGTTCACCACCCGGCCAGACACCCTCTTCGGTGCCACTTATCTGGTGCTCGCCCCCGAGCACGACATGGTCGACCGCCTGGCCGCGGCCGAGTGGCCGGCCGGGGTAGATCCGAATTGGACCTTCGACGGCGCCACACCAGCTGACGCCGTCGCCGCCTACCGGCAAACCATCGCCGCGAAGTCCGACCTGGAGCGCCAAGAGAACAAAACCAAGTCCGGGGTCTTCCTGGGCAGTTATGCGGTCAACCCGGCCAACGGCGAGCAGGTGCCGATCTTCATCGCCGACTACGTGCTGGCCGGATACGGCACTGGGGCGATCATGGCGGTCCCCGGCCACGACCAGCGCGACTGGGAGTTCGCCCACGAATTCGGGTTGCCGATCGTCGAAGTCATTGCCGGCGGCGACATTTCCGAGGCCGCCTATGCCGCCGACGGGGTGCTGGTGAACTCGGGCTACCTGAACGGAATGGACGTGGCGGCAGCCAGGGCAGCCATCACCGCGCGGTTGGAATCCGACGGCCGCGGCCGGGCGCGCATCGAATTCAAGCTCCGCGACTGGCTTTTCGCGCGACAACGCTATTGGGGCGAACCCTTCCCTATCGTCTACGACAGCGACGGTCGTCCGCACGCGCTGGACGAGGCCGCGTTGCCTGTCGAATTGCCCGACGTCCCGGACTACTCGCCGGTGCTGTTTGATCCCGACGACGCCGAGAGTGTTCCATCCCCGCCGCTGGCCAAGGCGGCCGACTGGGTACACGTGGAGCTAGACCTCGGCGACGGGTTGCAGCCCTACACCCGCGACACCAATGTGATGCCGCAGTGGGCCGGCAGCTCCTGGTACGAGCTGCGCTACACCGATCCGCACAACTCAGAACGGTTCTGCGCCAAGGAGAATGAGGCCTATTGGATGGGTCCGAGGCCGGCCGAGCATGGGCCCGACGATCCGGGCGGCGTCGACCTTTACGTCGGCGGTGCTGAACACGCGGTGCTGCATCTGCTGTATTCGCGGTTCTGGCATAAGGTGCTCTACGACTTGGGTCACGTCAGCTCGCGCGAGCCGTACCGCCGGCTGATTAACCAGGGCTACATCCAAGCGTTCGCCTACACCGACGTCCGGGGGGCTTACGTGCCGGCCGCTGACGTGGTCGAACGCGACGGCGGGTTTGTCTATCCCGGACCCGACGGAGAGATCGACGTCTTCCAGGAATTCGGCAAGATCGGGAAGAGCCTGAAGAATTCGGTGTCGCCGGACGAAATGTGTGACGACTACGGCGCCGACACGCTGCGGGTGTACGAGATGTCGATGGGCCCGCTGGAGGCGTCCCGTCCGTGGGCCACCAAGGACGTTGTCGGGGCGCACCGTTTCCTGCAGCGGGTGTGGCGGCTCGTGGTTGACGAGCAGACCGGCGACATCAGGGTTATCGACGATGCGGATCTCGACACCGACACGCTGCGGCTGCTGCACCGCAGCATCGCTGGTGTAGCCGAAGACTATGCGGCACTGCGCAATAACACCGCGGTGGCCAAGCTGATCGAGTACACCAACCACCTCACCAAGCAGCGCCGCGATTCGGTGCCTCGCGCAGCGGTCGAGCCGTTGGTGCTGATGCTGGCGCCGTTGGCGCCGCACTTGGCCGAAGAGTTGTGGCAGCGGCTGGGCCACCCGTCGTCGCTTGCCCACGGGCCGTTCCCGGTGGCCGACCCCGACTACTTGGTCGAGGACAGCGTGGAGTACCCAGTGCAGGTCAACGGCAAAGTGCGCGGCCGGATCACGGTGCCCGCCGGCGCCGACGCCGACGCGGTGGAAGCCGCTGCGCTGGCCGACGAGAAGGTGCAGACATTCCTGGCGGGCGCCACACCGAAGAAGGTGATCGTGGTCGCCGGCCGGCTGGTCAACTTAGTCGTCTAGGTTCGATTGCCCGGCTAGCTGCGGGGGCGCAGCACCACCTCGTGCAGGTGACCGTCGGGCGGGGTGGCCACCGCGCGGGCCACCACCTCGGCAACAGTGGCCGGACGCAGGAACTGGTCGGCGTCGTATTCGCCGCCCTCGAAGGACACCAGCTCACGCTGCATGTCGGTGTCGGTTCGACCGGGGTAGACGGTGGTGACCCGCAGCGACGGCTCGCTTTCGCGCAGTGAGTCAGCGAACG
>DASZKQ010000342.1:0-1608 GCA_035552835.1 Mycobacterium sp.
GCCGATGGTCAGATCGGACCGCAGTTCGCGCAACATCGCAGGCACCAGCTGCAACTGGTAGTCCTGCACCCAGACGGTCGCCCCCTTTCCGGCGGCGCGTGAGGCCGCCTCGGCGAACCGGCGGTTGACCTCGACGTAGCGGTCCCACCATTCCCGGTGGTACATCGGTTTGACGATGACGTCGTGATAGAGCGGCCACAGTGTGGCGTTGGAGAATCCCTCGTAATACTGGGCGACGTCGTCGGCGGACAGGCGTACCGGGTGAAGCCGGAGCTCCTCGGCATCGATGGGCTCCTCGTCGGCGTCGACAATCCCCGGCCACCCGACCCAGGCCCCGTGGCGGCGGCGTAGCAGCGGCTCTAAGGCCGTAACCAACCCGCCGGGGCTGCGCTTCCAGGTGGTACTGCCGTCGGGCAGCCGCTCCATGTCGATCGGCAGCCGGTTGGCGACCACCACGAAGTCGGACTCCCCGGCGGCAGATTCCTTCGAGCCCTTGCCTCCCGCGGGGGGCATTTACACCTCGATTTTTGCCGGCCCAATACCGAGCATCGACAAGAAGACGCGGCATTCGTCGGCGTCGTTCGCGTAGGCCGCTACTACGCGCCTGGCCTGGCTTGCGGTGGTGTCGGTCAGCGGTGCCACATCTTCGATTTCGTGAGGATCAGGTTTAGCGGGCATGACATAACTGTATGCGACGTGCGCAATCGGCCGCACCCGACGTCGCAACCCGCCGACGGGTGCGTTACGGGCTGGCCGTAATCTGTAAGCACTTGACTAGGCAGTGAGGTGGCCAATGGCAGTCCCCAACGAGGTGGGCACCAGCGCGGTTGACGCGAAGCCCGAGGAGCTGGTGGCCTACGAAACGCTCGACGACGGCCGCATCGCCCGGATATGGCTCAACCGGTCGGACGCACACAACGCGCAAAGCCGCGGCTTGCTGGTTCAACTCGATGAGGCGTTCTTGCGGGCCGAGGCCGACGACGACGTTCGGGTGGTGATCTTGGCTGCGCGCGGTAGGAATTTCTCCGCCGGTCACGACCTGGGTTCGGAGTTGGCATTGGCGGAGCGGGCGCCCGGGCCGGGCCAGCTGCCAAGTTTCCGGATAAACGGCGCCACCCGCGATCCGGTCGCGGAGAAGACCTATCTTCAGGAATGGCATTACTTCTTCCAAAACACTTGCCGTTGGCGCGATTTGCGGAAGATCACCATCGCCCAGGTACAGGGCAATGCGATCTCCGCGGGTTTGATGCTGATCTGGGCCTGTGATCTGATCGTCGCCGCCGACAATGCGAAGTTCAGCGACGTGGTCGGTGTCCGCATGGGCATGCCTGGCGTCGAATACTACGCTCATCCTTGGGAATTCGGCCCGCGCAAAGCCAAAGAGTTGTTGCTGACCGGTGATTCGCTGGACGCCGACGAGGCTTACCGGCTCGGCATGGTGTCAAAGGTCTTCCCGCTTGACGAACTCGAGGCCAAGACTCTGGAGTTCGCGCGGCGCATTGCCGAGCGGCCGACGATGGCGGCGCTGCTGATCAAGGATTCGGTCAACGCGGCGTCGGACGCGATGGGTTTCACCGAGGCGTTGCGCCACGCGTTTCATATTCACGA
>DASZKQ010000343.1:0-17603 GCA_035552835.1 Mycobacterium sp.
CGTCTGCCATTTCGGCGTCGTCACCGGCGAAACCTGCGGAACAGTCGACGCGGTGAACAACGGCTGGTTCACCATGGGCAACGGCGCCATCAGCCAGAAAGGCGATTCCGGCGGACCGGTCTACATCATCAGTCCCGCCGGGCAGGCCCTGATCGTCGGGATATTGAACAGCGTCTGGGGCAATTTGCCGGCGGCGGTGTCCTGGCAGGCCACCTCGCAGCAGGTCCGCGACGATGTGGGGGTGTCCAACAGCCCTGGCCGTCCGGCCGCGTAGAAACTCAGCTGGGATTTGCCAGCGCGAAAACGGGGATTGACGGTGCGGCAGACCGTAATTCGTCATCGCCGGAGTCGGGCGTCAACCCCGCAATGTGGCCTTTGACTTCCCAATACCACTTGTCCAGGTATCGCTTCAGCAGGTCCGGCTTCGCCGCGTCGGCCACCTCGGTGGCGCGGAGGTGGCGACGACGCCAGCGTGGCCCCGCGTCCACGACGCCGGCGGCTCGGACATTGCGGACCCACTGGGTGTTACCGCGTGGGGATACCAGATAGTCGACGCCGTCCACCTTGAGCACGTTGACCACGACGCTGCGGGCTTTGCCGGTTTTGCGGCCGCGCACCCGAAGCGCCCTGGTGCCGGCGATGCTGATGCCCATCTCGGCCAGCCAGCGGATGAGCGCGTTGGCGGCTCGGGCCGTTCGATCGGGTTCGTCGTATCGCACCGACATGACACATCCTTTCCTCACACCCAACTTTAGAGAGCGGCGCTCTCGTTAGGTGTCACGGTGACACACCGGCGACGGAAAATCAAGAGCACCGATCTCTTTTGTGTCAAAATGGGTCTATGGGCAAACGGCGCGACTCGCGCGAACGCATCGAGGCGCAGATTGTCGAGCTCGGCCGGCGCCATTTGGTTGAACACGGCGCGGCCGGATTGTCGCTGCGCGCCATCGCCCGTGACCTGGGCATGGTGTCGTCCGCGGTGTACCGGTATGTGTCGAGCCGCGACGAGTTGCTGACGTTGTTGCTCGTCGACGCCTATTCCGACCTCGCCGACGCGGTGGATCGCGCGCGCGACGCAGTGCCCGACGTGTGGAGCGACGACGTCATTGCGATCGCGCATGCCGCCCGCCATTGGGCCACCGCCCACCCGGCCAGCTGGGCGCTGCTGTACGGCAGCCCGGTGCCGGGCTATCACGCGCCGGCCGGGCGGACGGTCGGTCCCGGAACCCGGGTAGTCAGCGCCTTGTTCGACGCCGTCGCCGCCGGCATCGAGACCGGCGACATCATGTTGACCAATTGCCCCGCACAGCAACCGATTTCGTCGGACTTCGAACGTCTCCGCCAAGAGTTCGGTTTCCCCGGCGATGATCCTGTCATTGCCAAGTGTTTCGCGGTATGGGCCGGCGTGGTCGGAGCGATCAGCCTGGAGGTGTTCGGGCAATATGGCGCCGACACCCTGAGCGACCCGGAGGCGGTCTTCGACACCCAGGTTCGGCTGCTGGTCGGTGTGCTGACCCAGCCCGACGTCAGCGCGACGCCGTACCGGGTGATGTCGCCGAATTAGAACACGTTCAACCAGGGTCGCGGTGGCACAAACAGCTGGTGGTGGCAACGTCTTTCTGCCGAGGCAGGCGCTGGGCTATCCTGCGAGGCGATGAGCCTCTCCGTCGGGTCGCCGGTACAGATCGCCTGGGTAACTCACGACTTGGACGCCACAGAAACGGCCCTCACCGGCCTGTTAGGCGTCAAGAAGTGGGTGCGGTTACCCGATGTGCACTTTGCCCCGGACACCTGCAGCTACTTCGGCAGACCGGCCGACTTCGTTGCCAGCATTTCGCTGAGCTATCTCGGGGACATGCAGTTGGAGCTGATCGCCCCGGTCCGTGGCCCTAATATCTATAGTGACTTCCTGCGAGACAGTGGGCCGGGTCTACACCACATCTGCGTCGAGGCCGAGAGCCCCGAGCAGTTCGCGGACACCTTGGCCACCGCCGCCGAGCACGGCGCGTCTGTGGTTCAGCAGGGCGTCATGCCCGGCGGTTTACGGTTCGCCTACCTGGCTGCCCCGCAGGCCGGGGTGCCATTCGTGGAGGTCGCGCACTTCTCTGCCGAGATGCGGCAGTTCTTCGACTACATCAAGCAGGAGCAGCGCTAATGAGCACTGAAATACCAGCAACTTTCAGCGCTGACGACGTGTCGTCGTGGTCGGACGAAGTCGACGTCGTGGTGATCGGTTTCGGTATCGGGGGCGGCTGCGCAGCGGTCAGCGCGGCTGCTTCGGGGGCGCGGGTTTTGGTGCTGGAGCGCGCGGCGGCGGCCGGCGGCACCACCGCGCTGGCCGGAGGGCACTTCTACCTCGGCGGCGGGACCGCGGTGCAGCAGGCCACCGGGCACGCCGACTCCCCTGAGCAGATGTACAAGTATCTGGTCTCGGTGTCCCGCGACCCCGACCATGCGAAGATCCGCGCTTATTGCGACGGCAGCGTCGAGCACTTCAATTGGCTGGAGGACTTGGGTTTTCAGTTCGAGCGCAGTTACTTTCCGGGAAAGGCGGTGATCCAGCCCAATACCGAGGGGCTGATGTACACCGGCAACGAGAAGGTCTGGCCGTTTCTCGAGCAGGCGGTTCCGGCTCCGCGTGGGCACAAGGTACCCGTGCCGGGCGACACGGGCGGCGCCAGCATGGTCGTCGACCTGCTGCTCAAACGCGCGACCAGCCTGGGCGTGCAGATCCGGTACGAGACCGGCGCCACCGCGTTGATCACCGACGACTCGGGAGCGGTCACCGGCGTGATGTGGAAGCAGTTCGCTGACACCGGCGCGATCGGAGCGAAGTCGGTGATCATCGCTGCCGGCGGGTTCGTGATGAATCCGGAGATGGTGGCCACCTACACCCCGAAACTGGCGGAAAAGCCGTTCGTACTGGGCAACACCTACGACGACGGATTGGGCATCCGCATGGGTGTCTCGGCCGGCGGCGCCACCCAGCACATGGACCAGATCTTCATCACGGCGCCGGCATATCCGCCGTCGATCCTGCTGACCGGCATCATCGTCAACAAGCTCGGGCAGCGGTTCGTCGCCGAGGACTCTTACCATTCGCGCACATCGGGGTTCGTCATGGAGCAGCCGGACAGTGCCGCGTTCTTGATCGTCGACGAGGCACACCTGAAGCCGCCGGAGGTGCCGCTGATCCCGCTGATCGATGGCTGGGAGACCGTTGCCGAGATGGAAGCCGCGCTGGGCATCCCGCAGGGCAATCTCGTTGCGACACTGGACCGTTACAACACCTACGCCGCCCGCGGCGAGGATCCCGATTTCCATAAGCAACCGGATTTCCTTGCACCGCAAGACAAAGGACCGTGGGGTGCATACGACCTGTCGTTGGGTAAGGCGATGTATGCCGGGTTCACCGTCGGCGGGCTGGCTACCTCGATCGACGGCCAGGTGCTGCGCGAGGACGGCACGACCATCGCCGGGCTCTACGCCGTTGGTGCGTGCGCATCCAACATCGCCCAGGACGGCAAGGGATACGCCAGCGGTACCCAGCTCGGCGAGGGATCGTTCTTCGGCCGCCGCGCGGGAACGCACGCGGCGGGCTAGACCCGGGCGGGCTCACCTTCCAGCGGGCCCAGCCGCCATTGGCCTTCGCCGAGCAGCTCGAGCCGCTGATTGTGATGATGTTCGACCGTGCTGCGGTGACTGACGCTGACCACGATGGTGTGCGGCAACTCGCTGCGCAGCAGCCGATACATCGCCAGCTCCAGCCCCTCATCCATCGCCGACGTGGCCTCGTCGAGGAACACTGCTTTGGGTTTGGTCAGCAGGACCCGCGCGAACGCGACCCGCTGCTGCTCTCCGGGCGAGAGAACCTTCACCCAATCCTGAAGCTCGTCGAGGCGGTCGACCAAGTGCCCCAACACCACTCGGTTCAGCACGTCCCGCAGTTCGTCGTCAGACACGTCGCCCTCGGCTGCCGGATAGGACACCACGGCTCGCAGATCACCCAGCGGCACGTAGGGAAGCTGCGATAGGAACATGGTGTCTGGACCGTCGGGTCGGCGCAGTGTTCCGGTCGCATACGGCCACAGCTGGGCGAGGCTGCGCAGCAGCGTGGTCTTGCCGCTGCCGGACGGGCCGACGATCACCAGTGCGTCGCCGGTCGTCAGGTGCACGTCGAGCGTGTCGATGAGCTGGTCGCCGTCCGGGGTGCGCACCTCGACGCCCTCGATGTCGACGGCGCCGTCGGCGGTTGATCTGACCAGCAGCTCGGGCAGCTCTCTGGCCTTCTCGTCGGCCTCCACCAAGCCGTTCAGCCGGATGATCGCGGCGCGATAGCTCGCGAACTGGTCGTAGGCGTTACGGAAGAAGGACAGCCCGTCCTGGATGTTGCCGAACGCCGCCGCGGTCTGGATGACGTCGCCGTATTTGATCTTCCCGGCGAACAACCGCGGTGCTTGGATGACCCAGGGCAGCGGGACAATCGCCTGACTCACTGACACGTTGAATCCGAACCAGCCCACGGTCCGATTCACAAACCGCAGATAGTTGTCGATGATCGGGCGGAACCGGCCGTTCAGCTGTGCGCGTTCGGCGCGCTCGCCCCGGTAGAACCCCACCGCCTCGGCGGCGTCGCGCACGCGCACCAGCGCGTAACGGAACGCGGCGTTGGTGAGCTCGTTGCGGAAGCTGAGCCAGATCAGCGGCCGCCCGATCCAGAAGCCGACGATCGTCGCGAGTAACACATAGACGATGACGATCCAGAACATCGCCTTGGGCAGGCTGAAACCGAACAAGTTAAGCGGTCCCGACAGATTCCACAGAATCGCGGTGAATGACACCACCGACAACATCGCATTGACCGCGCCGAACAGCAGCACACTGCCGGTGCCATTGGACGGCACGTTGGGTGTGGCTCCCACGTTGGCGGTCAACACATCGATGTCTTGCTGAATACGCTGGTCGGGGTTGTCGATGGTGCTGTCGATGAACCGGCCGCGGTAATACGCCCGCCCTTCCAGCCAGTCGCCGGTGAGCCGCTCGGTGAGCCAAACCCGCCACGCCACGATGAAGTGCTGCATGAGGTAGATGTCGAGCATGAAGCGAGCGACGTGCAGCACCGCCATAATGCTGAAGATTAAAAGCGACATCCAAAAGCCGTGTACACCAGACTGTTTCACGGCGTTGTCGTGAGTAGCCATGCCCTGCACGGCGGTCTGTACGGACGAGCTCAGATCGTTGGCCTGGTAGCTGAACAACACGTTGAGGCGCACCGAGACGACGACCGACACCAACAGCACCCCGAGCATCAGCCACACTCGGATGCTCTGCCGACCGATGAAGTAATCGCCGGTGATGCGCCAGAATTGGTGACCCCACGGGGTAAGCAATCGCAGCAGCGCCAGCACGACGATCGCGCTGACCGCGCTGATCAACCATGCCAGCGCCACCCAGGACAATGAATCGGCCAGCGCGTGACCCCAGTTGATGGATGGCTTGAACAGCTCCACGGTGCGCCTGCTCCTCCGGTTTTGGCTTGCGTTCCTACCGCAGTAGGCCGGTCCAAACGGTAACCCGCCAGGCTGACGGTGGCGAGGCGGGCATCGTCGCCGGCAATGCCCGGTCGTACGCTCGGCGGATGGACACCGACGCGGATAACACCTTTCACGCGGGCCGGCTTGTTGCCCGCCGGCTGAAAGCCAGCGGGATCGACACCGTCTTCACGTTGTCCGGTGGTCACTTGTTCTCCATCTACGACGGGTGTCGTAGCGAGGGCATCCGGCTGGTCGACACCCGTCACGAGCAGACTGCCGCTTTCGCGGCCGAAGGCTGGTCGAAGGTGACGCGCCAACCGGGGGTCGCTGCACTGACCGCGGGTCCGGGCGTGACCAACGGGATGAGCGCGATGGCCGCCGCGCAGCAGAACTCCTCTCCGCTGCTGGTTCTCGGAGGTCGGGCGCCGGCGCAACGTTGGGGGATGGGGTCGCTGCAGGAGATTGACCATGTTCCGTTCGTCGCACCGCTGACCCGATTCGCCGCCACGGCCCCGTCGGCCGAGGCCGTCTGCGGGCTCGTCGACGACGCGCTGCGGGCCACGGTGGGCGCGCCGTCGGGTGTTGCGTTCATCGACTTTCCCATGGACCACGTCTTTTCCGTCGCCGCCGACCCCGGACGTCCCGGCGCGCTGACCGACCTGCCGGTGCCACCGCCGGCTGACGGCGACGCACTCGACCGGGCGGCTGGTCTGCTGGCCGCCGCGCGGCGTCCGGTGATCATGGCGGGCACCAACGTGTGGTGGGGTCACGCGGAAGCGGCGCTGCTTCGTCTGGCCGAGCAGCGACGGCTACCGGTGCTGATGAACGGCATGGCCCGCGGCACAGTGCGCGCGGATCATCCGCTGGCATTCTCGCGGGCACGCTCAAAAGCCTTGGGACAGGCCGACGTTGCGGTCGTCGTGGGTGTGCCGATGGACTTCCGGCTGGGCTTCGGCGGGGTGTTCGGACCAGAAACCCAGCTGATCGTGGCCGATCGCGTCCAGCCTGACCGTGACCACCCACGGCCGATCGCCGTCGGTCTTTACGGCGACCTGTCGACGACCCTGACCGCGCTAAGCGAGACGTCGCGGGCTGATGCCGGTCATGAGGATTGGGTCGCGGATTTGCGGGCAGCCGAGACGTCGGCTCGAGACCGCGAACACGCCGAACGGGCCGATGACCGCAGCCCGTTGCATCCGATGCGGATCTACGCCGAGCTGGCGCCACTGCTGGACCGCGACGCGATCATCGTCGTCGACGCTGGCGATTTCGGCTCCTATGCGGGCCGGGTCATCGACAGTTATGTGCCGGGCGCCTGGCTCGACAGCGGTCCGTTCGGTTGCTTGGGTTCGGGTCCGGGCTACGCGCTGGCCGCCAAACTGGCTCGACCCGACCGCCAGGTCGTCTTGCTGCAAGGCGACGGCGCCTTCGGATTCAGCGGCATGGAATGGGACACCCTGGCGCGGCACAACGTGCCGGTGGTGTCGGTGATCGGCAACAACGGAATTTGGGCCCTGGAGAAACATCCCATGGAGGCGTTGTACGGCTATTCGGTGGTGGCCGAACTGCGTCCCGAGACGCGCTATGACGAGGTGGTACGAGCGCTGGGTGGACATGGCGAGCTGGTGACAACGCCAGCCGAGCTTCGGCCCGCCTTGAAACGTGCCTTCGACAGCGGCGTACCCGCCGTCGTCAACGTGCTCACCGACCCCGCTGTCGCGTATCCACGCCGATCCAATCTGGCGTGACACCTGACGTACCGTTGAGCTGTGCCGAAGACCACCAGCGCTCCCTCGGGCAGCCTCAGTAGCCGATTCTGGCGGCTGCTCGGCGCCAGCGCAGAGAAGAATCAAAGCCGTTCGCTGGCCCAAGCCAGCGCTTCAGCGGAGTACGAGGAGAAAGCCGCCGGCCTCGACGACGAACAGTTGCGCAAAGCCACCGGTTTGCTCGACCTCGACGACCTCGCCGAAGCCGACGACATCCCACAGTTCCTCGCCATCGCGCGGGAAGTGGCCGAACGCTCCACTGGGCTAAGGCCGTTCGATGTGCAGCTCCTCGGCGCGCTGCGCATGCTGGCCGGGGACGTGATCGAAATGGCAACCGGCGAAGGTAAAACTCTGGCCGGGGCGATTGCCGCCGCCGGGTACGCGTTGGGCGGCAGGCACGTTCACGTCGTCACCATCAACGACTACCTGGCCCGCCGCGACGCCGAGTGGATGGGTCCGCTGCTCGAGGCGTTGGGCCTGACCGTCGGCTGGGTCACTGCTGAATCGACCGCCGACGAGCGTCGCGCGGCCTACAAGTCCAATGTCACCTACGCCTCGGTCAACGAGATCGGCTTCGACGTGCTGCGCGACCAGCTGGTCACCGATGTCGCCGACCTGGTGTCGCCGAACCCGGACGTGGCCCTGATCGACGAGGCCGACTCGGTCCTGGTCGACGAGGCGTTAGTCCCGCTGGTGCTGGCCGGAACCACCCATCGGGAGACGCCGCGGCTCGAGATCATTCAGCTGGTCGGTGAACTCCAAGCCGGCGAGGACTACGACACAGATTCCGATGGCCGCAACGTCCATCTGACCGAGGTCGGGGCGCACAAAGTCGAAAAGCAGCTCGGCGGAATCGATTTGTACTCCGAAGAGCATGTCGGCACCACACTCACCGAGGTCAACGTCGCACTGCACGCGCACGTCCTGCTGCACCGCGACGTCCACTACATCGTGCGTGACGACGCGGTGCACTTGATCAACGCCTCCCGCGGCCGCATCGCCCAGCTGCAACGCTGGCCCGACGGTCTGCAGGCGGCGGTCGAGGCCAAGGAAGGCATCGAGACCACCGAGACCGGCGAAGTGCTGGACACCATCACGGTGCAGGCGCTGATCAACCGGTATCCGACGGTGTGCGGCATGACTGGCACCGCCCTGGCCGCCGGCGAGCAGCTGCGGCAGTTCTACAAGCTCGGTGTTTCCCCGATACCGCCGAACATGCCGAACATCCGCGAGGACGAGACCGACCGGGTCTACATCACCGCTGCGGCGAAAAACGACGCGATCATCGCCCACATCATCGACGTGCACGAGACCGGGCAGCCGGTGTTGGTCGGCACCCATGACGTGGCCGAATCCGAAGAGCTGCATGAGCGGCTGCAGCGGCGCGGTGTTCCGGCGGTGGTGCTCAACGCGAAGAACGACGAGGAGGAAGCCCGGGTAATCGCCGAGGCCGGCAACCTGGGGGCGGTCACCGTCTCGACCCAAATGGCCGGCCGCGGCACCGACATCCGGCTCGGCGGCTCCGACGAGGCCGACCACGAGAAGGTGGTCGAGCTGGGTGGGCTACACGTGATCGGCACCGGCCGGCACAACACCGAGCGGCTGGATAACCAACTGCGCGGACGCGCGGGCCGGCAGGGCGATCCTGGGTCATCGGTGTTCTTCTCCAGCTGGGAAGACGACGTCACCGCGGCCAACCTCGAACCCAACAAGCTGCCCATGCAGGTCGACGAGGACGGCCGCATCGTCAGCTCGAAGGTGGCCGGACTGCTGCAGCACGCCCAGCGGGTGGCCGAGGGGCGGCTGCTCGACGTGCATGCAAACACCTGGCGCTACAACCAGTTGATCGCTCAGCAGCGCGCCATCATCGTGGAGCGGCGCAACACGCTGCTCAGCACGGCCGCCGCCCGCGAGGAGTTGGCCGAGCTGGCGCCCGAGCGGTACACGGAGCTGGCTGAAGAACCGGTGACCCTGTCGGATGACCGCCTGGAAACGATCTGCCGGCTGATCATGCTGTATCACCTGGACCGCGGCTGGGCCGACCACCTTGCCTACCTGGCCGACATCCGGGAAAGCATCCACCTGCGCGCCCTCGGCCGACAGAACCCGCTGGACGAGTTCCACCGGATGGCCGTGGATGCGTTCGCATCACTGGCCGCCGACGCGATCGAAGCGGCCCAGCAGACTTTCGAAACCTCGCCGACGATCGAGGACGAGCCTGGCGTGGACCTGTCCAAGCTGGCTCGCCCGACGTCGACATGGACGTACATGGTGCACGACAACCCGTTGTCCGACGACTCGCTTTCCGCGCTGAGCCTGCCCGGCATCTTCCGCTGAGGCTGAGTCGAGCTAAGGTCACGCCTCATGGACCGCGCCAGCGACGATGCAGAGCGCAGCGATGAGGAGGAGCGGCGCTGATGAACCCCGCCAGCGACCGGCTGCTGACGGTGCCCAATGCGCTCAGCGGGATCCGTCTGGTGCTGATCCCGGTCTTCGTCTACCTGCTGCTGGTTGCCCACGCCGATGCCTGGGCAGTGGCCGTCTTGATGTTCAGCGGCGCATCCGACTGGGCCGACGGAAAGATCGCCCGGCTGCTGAACCAGTCATCGAAACTGGGGGAGCTGCTGGATCCGGCGGTTGACCGGCTCTACATGGTGACCGTTCCGATCGTCTTCGGGCTGCGCGGCATCATCCCGTGGTGGATTATCGCCGTCCTGCTGGCCCGCGACGCGCTGCTGGCCGCGGAGTTGCCCCTGCTGCGCACCCGCGGGTTCACCGCGCTGCCGGTGCTTTATATCGGCAAGGCCGCGACTTTCAGCCTGATGTCGGCGTTCCCACTGATTCTGTTGGGGCAGTGGGACGCGTTGTGGAGTCGGGTTGTGCTGGCCTGCGGCTTGGCGTTTTTGATCTGGGGCCTGTACATGTACCTGTGGTCCTTCGTGTTGTACGCGGTGCAGGTGGTGTTGGTGATGCGCCGACTGCCTCCGGTGCGGCCCGGCCGCCGAAAGCCGCTGGCAAATAAGGCAGATGTCGATGGGTGATCAGGCGCTCGGCGGTTACGACCCCTACGCGGGCCTCAGCGCACACGAGGCGGGGCGACCGCAGTTCATTCCGGTGCCATCGCTGCTGCGTGCCCTGCTTTCCGAGCATCTCGATCCCGGTTACGCGGCCGCAGCGGCCAAGCGGGACAGCTCCGGCGAACCGAAGACCGGTCGAGCCCGCATTTCGAACTGGGTCTGGCAAGCGTTGGCGGCGTTGCTGGTGGCCACGGTGTTCGCCGGTGCTGTCGCCCAGGCTCGGCTGGTCGCGCCGGGGGTCAGCGCGGCCCAGCGGGTGCTGGCGGGCAGCGTGCGCTCAGAGGAGGCGGCAACAAGCGACCTAACGGCACGCCGGAACGCACTCACCGCGCAACGCGATGACGTTCAGCGGCGAGCGTTGGCTGAAGATGCCGAGGGACGGCGACTGCTCGCCAACCTCGACCGGCTCAGCCTGGCCGCCGCCAGCACCCCGGTCACCGGTCCAGGTCTGAGCGTGACGGTCACCGACCCTGGCCTCGGTCCGAATCTTTCCGACGTGTCCAAGCAGCGGGTGGCCGGCAGCCGGCAGATCATTCTCGACCGGGATCTGCAGCTGGTGGTCAATTCGTTGTGGGGCAGCGGCGCTGAAGCGATCTCTGTCGGCGGTGTCCGGATTGGGCCGAACGTGACCATCCGGCAGGCTGGCGGCGCGATTCTGGTTGACAATAATCCGATCAGCAGCCCATACACGGTCCTGGCAGTCGGACCCCCGCACGCCATGCAGGATGTTTTCGACAGCAGCCCCGGCCTGCGCCGGCTACGGCTCTTGGAGACGTCTTACGGCGTCGGTGTCGACGTCAGCGCCCGCGACAGCCTTACGCTGCCCGCCGGGGCAGTCCGAGATGTCAAGTTCGCCAAGAAGATTGGGTCCTAGTGCTGAAACTTCAAATGGCAGGAGGCAGAGTGCCGGCGAGGGGAGCACAGCAGCGATGATCGGTATCGCGGCGCTGGTGGTCGGGATCGTGGTGGGTTTGGTGTTCCATCCCAACGTGCCGGAAGTCGTCCAGCCGTACTTGCCGATCGCCGTGGTCGCCGCGCTCGACGCGGTGTTCGGCGGCTTACGGGCCTACCTGGAGCGGATTTTCGAGCCGAAAGTCTTCGTGGTGTCGTTCGTGTTCAACGTCTTGGTCGCCGCGCTGATCGTCTACGTCGGCGACCAATTGGGCGTCGGCACACAGCTGTCGACCGCGATCATCGTCGTGCTCGGCATCCGCATCTTCGGTAACGCCGCCGCGCTGCGACGCCGGCTGTTCGGGGCTTAACGGGCATGACCGACATGAACGAACCCAATCCGGAAGGCACGCCGCAAGACAACGAGGCGGAGGCTAAAGCCGACGAGGCTGCGCGGCACGGCCGACACGAGCTGCCGCCGCACCGGCCGCGACCCGAGATCGGGGAGCTGCAGCCGCGTGGATTTCTCGGCATGCTCCGACGCGGCCGCAATATCTTTGGCGTGCTGGCGGTATTGCTGTGCGTGCTGCTTGGTCTCGCCATCGCCACCCAGGTCCGCCAGAATAATTCCGGCGACTCGTTGGACACCGCCCGTCCGGCAGACCTGCTGGTGCTGCTGGATTCACTGCACCAACGCGAAGCGACGCTGAGCACCGAAGTCGCCGAGCTGCAGCGCACCTTGTCTGCCTTGCAGGCATCGGGCAGCAGCGATCAGGCCGCCATCCAAAATGCCCAGGCCCGGCTGGCCGCGCTGTCAATCCTGATCGGCACCGTCGGGGCCACCGGTGCGGGCGTCACCGTGCGGATCGACGACCCCGGGCCAGGTGTGGCGCCTCAGGCGATGCTCGACGTGATCAACGAGTTACGGGCGGCCGGCGCCGAGGCGATCCAGATCGGCGACGGGCATCAAGTGGTGCGAGCCGGCGTCGACACCTGGATCGTCGGTGTTCCCGGCGCGCTGACCGTCGACGGCAAAACTCTCATGCCGCCGTATTCGGTTCTGGCCATTGGTGATCCGCCGACGCTGGCAGCGGCGATGAACATTCCCGGCGGCGCGGTGGACAGTGTCAAACGCGTCGGTGGCACCATGTCGGTCCAACAGGGCGACAAAATCGACATCACCGCCTTGCGGCAACCAAAACCACGCCAATACGCTCAGCCAGTCAAGTGATTGACCAGTCGGTAAAACGAGAGAACAGGAACACCGTGAGCGAAATTCCGCCCGATTTGCACTACACCGCCGAACACGAGTGGGTTCGCCGTACCGGGGACAACACCGTTCGGGTAGGGATCACGGACTTCGCGCAGTCGGCGCTTGGCGACGTCGTGTTTGTCCAGCTGCCCGATGTCGGTACCGAGGTGACTGCAGGAGAGTCTTTCGGCGAGGTGGAGTCGACCAAGTCGGTGTCGGATTTGTTCGCACCCGTTTCGGCGAAAGTCGTTGCCGTCAACGGCGATCTGGATGGCAACTCGCAGCTGGTCAATTCCGATCCCTACGGCGCCGGCTGGCTGATCGAACTGGAAGTCGACGGTGAGTCCTTCGAGCAGGACGTCGCGGCGCTGCTGGACGCCGAGGCCTACCGCGCCACACTGGCCGAATGACCCTTGTTATGGTTCCCTGCGCCGACGGCAATGCGCGCCGCGCTACGGGGAGGTGCATCCGCCGATCCGGCGGGGGAGGGCACATTGGGGTCCCGTGCGCGGTACGGTCGACACATCGACGGTCAAGGCGGGTGGGAAGCCGGTCGAGCGGACCCAACCAGACAACGCAGCAGCGGCCAGTGAGGAGCAGCGGGTGACGGAGAAGGACAACGACCAGACCTCTGATGAAGTCACCGTGGAGACGACATCGGTCTTCCGGGCCGACTTTCTCAACGAACTGGACGCTCCCGCACAAGCGGGTACTGAGACTGCGGTCTCGGGCGTCGAGGGACTGCCGGTCGGCTCGGCGTTGCTGGTTGTCAAACGGGGACCGAACGCCGGGTCTCGCTTCCTGCTCGACCAGCCGACCACCTCGGCCGGCCGCCATCCCGACAGCGATATCTTCCTCGACGACGTCACTGTCAGCCGGCGGCATGCGGAATTCCGGTTAGAGTCCGATGAGTTTCAGGTCGTCGACGTGGGCAGCCTCAACGGCACCTACGTCAACCGGGAGCCCGTCGATTCGGCGGTGCTGGCAAACGGCGACGAGGTGCAGATCGGCAAATTCCGTCTGGTCTTCTTGACCGGCCCCAAGGTCGGTGACGACGACGGAGGGCCCGGAAGCTAGTGACCGCGCCCGAGACCCCCGCGCTGGCCGGGATGTCGATCGGAGCGGTCCTCGACCTGCTACGGCCAGACTTTCCGGACGTGACGATCTCCAAGATCCGCTTCTTGGAGGCCGAGGGTCTCGTCACGCCGCAGCGCGCGGCATCGGGCTATCGCCGGTTCACCGCTTACGACTGTGCCCGGCTGCGCTTCATCTTGACTGCTCAGCGCGACCAATACCTGCCGCTGAAAGTGATCAAAGCCCAGCTAGACGCCCAACCGGATGGCGAGTTGCCGCTCGCCGGATCGCCTTATGCTGTACCGCGATTGGTGTCGGTCTCCAGTGCCGCGCCTGCTGAGCCGGGCTCGGACCCGGCAGCGGTGGCACCCACCCGCATCCGGCTGAGCCGCGAAGATCTGCTCGAACGTTCGGCGGTGGACGCCGACCTATTGACCGCGCTGCTCAAGGCAGGGGTGATCACCACCGGGCCGGGCGGATTCTTTGACGAGCACGCGGTGGTGATCATGCAGTGTGCCCGGGCGCTCGCCGAGTACGGGGTCGAACCGCGTCACCTAAGGGCATTCCGCTCGGCCGCTGATCGGCAGTCCGACCTGATCGCGCAAATCGCGGGCCCGCTTGTCAAGGCCGGCAAGACCGGCGCCCGTGACCGCGCCGATGACCTGGCACGGGAAGTTGCCGCGCTGGCAATCACGTTGCATACGTCGTTGATCAAGTCGGCAGTGCGCGACGTTCTGCACCGTTGAAGGACTAGACTTCGGTCGTCAGCTTGTGTTCGGCGGCTTGGTCTTCCACCGCGACGTCGAGCCAGGCCTGATACGGACACGGCGGCACGTGCGGAGGGCAGACACAGATGGGTGAAGTTCGCGTCGTCGGCATTCGCGTCGAGCAGCCGCAGAACCAGCCGGTGCTGTTGCTCCGCGAGGCCAACGGTGACCGGTACCTGCCGATCTGGATCGGCCAATCCGAGGCTGCAGCGATCGCTCTTGAACAGCAGGGAGTCGAGCCGCCACGCCCGCTGACGCACGATTTAATTCGGGATCTCATTGCCGCACTTGGCCATTCGCTGAAAGAGGTGCGAATCGTGGACTTACAAGAAGGTACGTTCTATGCCGATCTTGTCTTCGACCGCAACATCACCGTTTCAGCGCGGCCATCGGACTCGGTGGCCATCGCTTTGCGGGTCGGCGTCCCGATTTATGTCGAGGAGGCGGTTCTCGCGGAGGCGGGCCTGCTGATCCCCGACGAGAGCGACGACGAGCCCTCCACCGCTGTCCGCGAGGACGAGGTGGAGAAGTTCAAAGAGTTTTTGGACAGCGTGTCGCCCGACGATTTCAAGGCCACCTAGGGCGGCTCCGCTGCACGTCAGCAACCTGATCGGCGACACCCGCAACATCACGGATGCGTCTCATCTGCGAGTTCGACCTCGACACGCCCGTTGGATAGCGTGGAGTCATCGCTACGACCGCCATACTTTGATCTCGACCTGATTAGTGCGTGATTAGTTCTACGAACACCACAGCGTGTCGAAAAGCGTATGCTCACAAGCACTCGGCTGAGCAATCGCGGCTACCGGCAGCCCGTAACGAGCGTGATCGGCGAGAGGAAGCACCGTGGGAGACGAACCACGCCACGACCAATTGGACCTGGAGTCCGTCACCGCGATCGACGACACCGCAGCAAGCCGCCCCGAACCAGCCGTCCGCGAACCTGTGCAAGCCGGCTTATTCCCCGACGACTCGGTGCCCGATGAACTGGTCGGCTATCGGGGCCCGAGTGCGTGCCAAATCGCCGGCATCACCTACCGCCAACTCGACTACTGGGCGCGCACGTCGCTGGTGGTGCCATCGATTCGCAGCGCGGCGGGATCCGGCAGCCAGCGGCTGTATTCATTCAAAGACATTCTGGTGCTCAAGATCGTCAAGAGGTTGCTGGACACCGGTATTTCGTTGCACAACATCCGCGTAGCGGTGGACCACCTGCGCCAGCGCGGTGTGCAGGATTTGGCCAATATCACGCTGTTCTCCGACGGCACCACGGTCTATGAGTGCACCTCGGCCGAAGAGGTCGTCGACCTGCTGCAGGGGGGACAGGGCGTGTTCGGCATCGCCGTCTCCGGAGCGATGCGGGAGTTGACCGGCGCTATCTCGGACTTCCCCGGCGAGCGTGCTGACGGCGGCGAGTCGATCGCCGCGCCGGAAGACGAGCTCGCCTCCCGCCGGAAGCACCGCGACCGCAAGATCGGTTAATGCAGGCCGTCTTACCAGCGGGAAAAGTCTTCTTCAACTTGCAACCAACTCACCGGTATTTTGAGGATCATCTCAATTCCGCTGCGTACCGTCGGTCTCGGTGCTCGCCTCTAGAAATCCACCAGGGCACACCAATCCATGTATGAAGGCGCTAGGCCACCCGTGAATGACGTGACGAAACAGTCGTTGAGCAAGGTACCGGCCGTCACCCTGGGCTTCTGGGTCATCAAGGTTTTGGCGACGACTCTCGGCGAGACCGGCGGCGACACCGTAACGATGACGCTGAATTGGGGCTATCTGGCCGGCGTCGCGCTTTTCGCTATCTTGCTGGTGGCGCTCGTTGCCGCGCAGATCTCCGCCAAGCGCTTCCACCCGGTTCTCTACTGGGCGACGATCATCGCCTCAACGACGTTCGGCACGACGTTGGCCGACTTCGCCGACCGATCGCTCGGGATCGGCTACGCGGGTGGATCGGTTCTGCTGTTGTGTTGTGTGTTGGCGACTTTGGGGCTCTGGCATTGGTCGGCGGGAACGGTGTCGGTGAATACGGTTTCGACGCCGAAAGTCGAGGGCTTCTACTGGGCCACAATCACGTTTTCGCAGACCCTGGGCACCGCACTCGGTGATTGGCTCGCCGACACAGGTGGGATTGGTTACGAGCGTGGTGCGCTGGTGTTCGCCGCAGGGCTCGCCGTGGTGGCAGCCCTGTATTACTGGACAGGAGTGTCGCGCGTCACCCTGTTCTGGGTCGCCTTCATCCTGACCCGGCCACTGGGCGCAACCGTGGGCGATTTGCTCGACAAGCCCGTCAGCAATGGCGGCCTCGACGTGAGCCGTCCGCTGGCTTCCGCGGTGATCGCGGCCCTCATCGTCGCCGCGATCATTGTCGTGCCGCAGCGCCCCGGACAGCACCCCGGCGAGACGGAAGCCCGTACGGCCACCTAGCAATACCGCCGCAGCGGCCTACCGGCATATTCGGCGGGTAAGATCGGTTTCGCATCGCTCTGGTGCGGGAGAGTTCCGTGACGGCCAGCCACGGACGCCGAAGGAGCAACACCTCTCCGTCAACCTCTCAGGCAGCCCGGACCGCGCCAGACCCCCGATGCCTCTGGAAAGCGGTGGCCCTGCATTGGGGGTCGCCCGCCCATGGGGAAAGACATCGCGTCGTCGCCGATGTCGAATCTCTCAGGCGCCCGGATCGGGTAGACGACAGAGGGAGAGGAACGCACCACACGTGCAGTTCCGCCTCACGTCAGGAGTTCTGAGAGTGTCCGACTACACCAACCCGCTTTTCGCCGACCGGCACATCGGCCCGGACAGCGACGCCGTCGCGGCCATGCTCGAGGTCATCGGTGTCGATTCCCTGGAAGAGTTGGCGCGTCGCGCGGTGCCCGCCGGCATCCTCGACACGTTGACCGACACCGGCGCCGCACCCGGCCTGGATCAGCTGCCCCCGCCGGCCAGTGAGGCGCAGGCGCTGGCCGAGCTGCGGACACTGGCCGACGCCAACACCGACGCGGTGTCGATGATCGGGCAGGGTTACTACGACACGCTCACGCCGCCGGTGTTGCTGCGCAACATCATGGAGAACCCGGCCTGGTACACCGCTTACACCCCATACCAGCCGGAGATCAGCCAGGGCCGGCTGGAAGCTCTGCTGAACTTCCAGACCATGGTGGCCGACCTGACCGGACTCGACGTGGCCAACGCGTCGATGCTCGACGAGGGCACCGCAGCCGCCGAAGCGATGACGCTGATGC
>DASZKQ010000344.1:0-3933 GCA_035552835.1 Mycobacterium sp.
GTCAGCAACTGCCCCAGGCTGCTGGCGGTCAGTCCCTTGCCCAGCGAAGATACGACGCCACCGCTGACGAAGAGGTGCTTGGTGGCGCTCTGCGGATGCTTGCGCAATGTAGCGACCTCCGTGAAGACGGCGCAGGGTTTGGGCCTGCCGACCCACGGAAACCCACCCTAACATCAGCGCCGCCGCCTCGTTGCTGACACGCCCGGCGGGCAGCTAGTGCGTGACGGTGCGGCCGGTAGCACCGTGACCGGTGCCGTACTGACCGGTGCGGCCACCGTTGGCCAGGTCGGCCATCCCCAGCACCGTGGTGATCCGCCCGGACTCGGCGTTCACGTCGTCGACGGTGCTGATTGCCGACGTCACCGCGGCATCGGCGCGGGCCACGGCGACGGCCGCCGTTCCACCCGATGAGCCGTCGCGCCCGGCAAGCAGCACACCCGAGCCGTGCGGCGCGAGCGCAGCGGCGAACCGGGCCACGCTGACACCCTGATTTCCGGCGTCGTCACCGAGGCCACCGCCGGTGATGACCGCCGCGGCATTCGCCGCGCCGACGTGCTGGTTCCCGTAGCCGATAAAGCCGGTGTCACGCAGCGCCGCCAGCACGCTATCGCGCTGCGCATCGTCGACGGTCGGGACGGCCGGATCCCGGTTGGTCATGAGCGCAATACCAAGCAGGTCGCCGGCCTGCGAGCCTTGGTCGACGAGGTTGGTGCTCAGCTGGGCGCCGGCCGGCAGAATCGACGAGTTGACGACGGACCGCAGCTTCTCCGCCGAGTTGGCGTCGACGAACTCCTGCGTCAGCGACACCGTGCCGGTCACAGTCCCGCCGGATTGTCCGATGATCCTCGACACCGCATCGACGTCGTCATTGTTCGCATCCGGGGAGCGGAAAATAACCACCGACTTGCCGTTCAGCGCGTCATGCACCATCCGGGCTGCCATTTGGGTATCGAAAACGTCTGCAGCGCTGATCTTTTCGTTCAACATCTTCTTCTGGTCGTTGAGCGTGTTGATCTGGCCGTGCAAATTTTTGGATTCGTCACGCAATCCGGACAGCAGGTTGTTCGACAGGAAACCCGAGCCCAGCACGACTCCGACCGCCAGCGCCAGGAACACAGCGGCCAGCGAAATAGCATGCTGGCGTAGCGATATCACGTCTGTACCTGTTCTAACGGACCCAGTGTTGCACCCATGCAAAGAACTGGCTCCAGTACTCGACGACCCAGTGCAGCACCAGGGAGTCGGTGCGCGACACCCACAGCGCAACGACGATCGCGATCAACATCGTCAAGATCAACAATGCGATCGCGCCGCCGGAAATTCGATTGTGGTACAAGGTGGCAACCGCCTTGGCATCCACTACCTTCTCCCCCACGCGCAGTCTGGTGAGGAAGGTCGACGGGTTGCTCTGCTGGCGCGACCGGTCGAAGAATGTCTCGATGTTGGCGCTGTGGCCGGCAGTTACCAGCAAGGCGGCGCCGTGGTGGTCGGCCAGTAGCAGCGCCAGGTCGGTGGGCGAACCTGCGGCGGGGAACGTCATGGCGCCGACACCGAGGTCCTCGATGCGCTCCAAGCCCGATGCATGGCCGTCGGCGTCGGCGGGCAACACCACCTGAGCGCCGCACTTGAGCACATCGGTGCTCAGCTCGTTGGGATCGCCGACGATGAGTTGCGGGCGATATCCCGCCTTGCGCAACACTTCGGCGCCGGTGCCGACTCCGATCAAAACAGGTTGGTATTCCTTGATGAACGGTTTGAGGCACTTGAGGTCATCGGCGGCGTGGTCCTCGTCGGCGACCACCACGACATGACGTCGACGTAGGTCGACGTCGACGTCGGGGATGCCGATTCCGTCGATCAACAGCGGGCTTTCGCTTCGGATGAACTCGATGGTGTTGCCCGCGAACGCCTCCAGGTGGGCGACCAGTCCAGTCTTGGCCTCTTGCATCAGTTCGGCGATTTCCTGGTCGGTGCGCTCGGTGCCACGGATCAACCGGCGGTCGCCGGAGTACACCCCGCCGTTGAATAATCGGACCTTGGCGCCGTCCCTGATCTTCTTGAAGACGTCAGGCCCCGTCTCGTCGATGAGCGTGACGCCGTTGGCCACCAGCACTTCTGGACCCAGGTTGGGATACCGGCCCGACACCGAGGGGGATGCGTTGACCACAGCGGCGATCTCCGCGTCGACGAGCGCATCGGCGGTGATCCGGTCCAGGTCGAGCACGTCGAGGACGACGATGTCGCCGGGGCATACCCGACGCAGCAGTCGGTCGATGTCGCGGTCGACCCGGGCAGTGCCGACGACACCTGGCCGCGAGCCACCGGTACGAGACAGAAGCGCAGTCATCCTCGTGGTCACACTCATGGAGGCGATTCTGTCGGTGAAGGTGAGCCCTACCGGGGAGGCGCGCCGTAACAACAGCCTCAGAAGTTATATCTTGTCACATCTGTCACACAATTGAATGTCGTCACGAGGTCGCAATCCGGTCACATTCTGCGGCCTCGAGCAGCTCCCGCGCATGGGCGCGCGCCGTGTCAGACTCACCGAGCCCGGCCAGCATCCTGGCCAACTCGGCAACCCGGTCGTCGCCGTCCAGGCGCCACACTCCGCTGGCACCATTTTTCCCCGTGCTATCGACCATGAGATGGACATCGGCGTACGCCGCGACCTGCGGCAGATGTGTGACCACGATGACCTGGCGGTTGCGCGCCAACCGCGCCAGTCGCCGCCCGATCTGCACCGCCGCCCGGCCGCCCACGCCGGCGTCGACCTCGTCGAAAACCATCGTGGTGCCCGCCATCCGTGAAGGAGAAGTCGCCAGCACCACTTCCAGGGCCAGCATCACCCGCGACAGCTCGCCGCCGGACGCGCTTTTCGACAGCGGCAGCACCGTGGTGTTGCGATGCGCAGTGAAGCCGAACTCGACCTGGTCCACACCGTCTCCGCCGGCGTGGGCCCGCGCGCCTGAGGGCAGCGTCAACGCGGCGGGGTCATCGGCACCAGCCGGCATAGTCGTGACGGTGATGGTGAATTCGGCATCGGACATCGCCAGGCCAGATAGCTCGCCAGTGACTTCCTTGGCCAGTCGCTTGGCTGCTTGGCTACGCGCCTTGCTGAGTTCGATTGCAGCGGAGGCCAATTCGGTCGCCAGTTCGTCGACGCGCCGTTGCAGGCCGGCCAGTGCCTGTTCGGAGACGTCCAAGTGAGCGAGCCGATCGCGCGATTCGCGGGCCCATTGCAGCACGCCGTCGATGTCGGCGGCGTATTTGCGGGTGAGCGTGCGCAGTTCGGCTTGCCGGGCCAACTTGGTGTCCAAAGTGCTGGCATCGGCGGGTAATTCGTTCAGATAGTCGCCGAGTTCGCGCGCGGCATCGCCGACCACGGTCAGCGCCTCGCGCAGCTGATCCGCCAACCCACGCAGCATGGCGTCGTCGGTCGACTCCAGCGCCGTCTTCGCTCGTGCCAAGCTGTCAGCCGCTGCCGCGGGTTGGCCGATCACGTCGGCGGCCTCCTCCGCCGGGCCGGACAGGGCCGCACGTGCGCTGGCCGCAGCCTCGCGCAGCGCGTCAAGTTCCGAGAGCCGACGGATGTCGTCGATCAGCGCGTCATCCTCACCGGGTGCGGGGTCAACGGCGTCGATCTCATGCAGGGCAAATTTCAGCCGGTCGGCCTCCTGGGCCAATTCACGGGCCCGGTTGCTTCGGTCGACGAGATCACGCCGCGCCGACTGCCACGCGTCGCGCAGCTTGCGATAACGCTCCAGCCGGGCGCCGACGGCCGCGAACCGGTCGAGCGCGCCGCGTTGTTCGTCGGGTCGCATCAGCCGCAGCTGGTCGTTTTGTCCGTGCAGAGTGAGCAGCTCGGTGGTGAAACCGCTCAACGATTTGGCTGGCACGCTGCGCCCGCCCAGGTAGGCGCGCGAAGGACCCTCG
>DASZKQ010000345.1:0-6102 GCA_035552835.1 Mycobacterium sp.
ATCAGGGATGCTCCGGTACATGCGCTGGTGGACCTCGCCGAGGAGGTTGGCGCCGATCTGCTGGTGGTCGGCAACGTCGGACTCGACGCGCGATCCGCGATCATCGGGCGGGTATTCTCGATCCCCGGAGCTGTCGCCACCAGGGCCAAGATCGATGTACTGATCGTTCACACCACGTAGCTGACCAGGCCACTCCGATAGGACTGGTTGAGTGGATGCAATGAAGATTATTGCGTTCGAGGAACACTACGTACTTCCCGCTATTGCCGAAGCGAACCCGAACAGCCCGCGCAAACTGTTCGACGATATGCGCAGCGCTCGCTTCGAGAACAGCGACGCGGACGGCGGGTGGCCGACAGGCATTCTTGATATTGGCGACGGTCGGATTGCCGCGATGGACGCGGCCGGCATCGACGTGCAAATCCTGTCCAACGTTCCCGGCGCCGAGGCCGTGGAGGTGCCACTGGCGGTCGAGCTGGCCAAGCAGGCCAACGACGCCGTGGCAGCTGCGGTCACTCAATATCCCGACCGGTTCCTCGGCTTTGCCACCCTGCCGATGGGTGATCCGCAAGCCGCCGCAGTCGAACTCGAGCGCACGGTGCGCGACCACGGCTTTGTGGGCGCGCTGATCAATGGCCACGTCAACGGCCGTTTCCTCGACGACAAGTTCTTTTGGCCAGTGTTCGAATCCGCAGAAACGCTCGGCGTGCCGATCTATCTGCATCCCACCGTGCCTCCGCAGCCGGTGATCGACGCCTACTACAAAGGCTTCGCGCCGGGGGTGTCGGCGATGTTGTCCATCGCGGGGGCCGGCTGGCACATCGACACCGGAATCCACTGCCTCCGACTCATTCTCGGCGGGGTGTTCGACCAGTTTCCCCGGCTGCAGATCATCGTGGGCCACCACTTCGAGGCGCTGAGTTGGATGGCCTGGCGGGCCGACTACGCGTTTCCAGTAAGCGAGAGTGGCCTCAACCGCACCATCAAGGAATACCTGCGAGAGAACTTCTACGGCGGCATCCTGGCCGGCGACTTCGCGAATCAGGAACCCGGCGCGACGGATCCCAGTTGGAGCCTGTCGTTCAACGCCTATCAGGCCATGGTCAACGTGATCGGCATCGACCGGGTCGTGTTCACCGCCGACTATCCGTTCGCCAGCATGAAAGCCGGTCGGCAATTCCTCGAGCAGATGCCCATCACTCCGGCTGACAAAGAAAAGATCGCCCACCTCAACGCCGAGCGGCTGCTCGGGTTTTAGGCTCGCCGATTTGCCCTCGGCGGTAGGTCTTCCGGCCTTATCGTCGATTCGTGAACTCGCAGGCGCAACCGACGCGACCCGGCTGGATACTTGCGGCCATATCAACGGCGTTGTTTTGCGTGCAGATCGATTATTTTGCAATGAACCTCGCGTTGCCGCGGATGGCATCGGACCTTGGCAGCACGACGACCGATCTGCAGTGGGTGATCAGCGTCTACATGCTGGCCTTGGGCGCTTTCATGGCACCCGCGGGCCGCATCGGCGACATCTTCGGTCGTCGCCGCACGCTGCTGGTCGGGATCGCGCTGTTCGGCATTGCGTCGGTGTTCTGCGCCATCGCCCCGTCGGCGCCGGTGGTCATCATCTTCCGGGCGGCACAAGGTCTGGCCGCCGCTCTGATCTTTCCGGTGTCAGTGAGCGTCCTGACGAATACCATCCCAGCCGAAAAAGCCAGCCATGCAATCGGATTGGCCTATGGCATCGCCGGTTTGGGCAACGCTGCGGGTCCGCTGGTAGGCGGCCTGCTCACCCAGACGCTGGGATGGCGATCGGTGTTTTGGCTGCTGGTGCCGTTGGCGGCGATCTCGCTTGCCATCGGCCTAAAGACGATTCCCGAGACGTCGGACGAAACCGTGCCCCGGCGGGTGGATCTCAGCGGTCTGGCGCTGATCACGCTGGGAATCGGGTTGTTCACGTTCGCCTTTGACCGAGCGCCGGCCTGGGGATGGCTATCGGCACCGGTGATTGCGATATTCCTTGTCTCCGTTGCCCTTTTGGCCACGTTCGTCGCCGTCGAGACGCGAGTGCGCTTCCCGCTAATCGACTTGTCGCTGCTGCGCGATCCGCGCTTCACCGTGTTGGTTGTCGCCGGAACGGTCGCCAACATCGCGTACGTGGTGACGGTGTTCCTGTCCACGATGAACCTGCAACAGGTGCGTGGACTCGACCCGCTGATGGCGGGGCTGGCCTTTCTCGGGCCGTCCGCGGGTGCGGCGTTGGGTGGCCCGGCATCCGGACGTCTCGCAGCGCGCAATAAACCCTTTGCAGTCATGGGGATTGGCTGCACCGTCGCTGCGCTATCGCTGGCCGTGCTGGCCGCCTCCACCAACTTCGCGGCATATCTCGTCGCGCTGACGGCCTGCGGCTTCACCATGGGCTTCGTCTATGCGTTCACGACGGTGGCAACCCAGGCGGTCGTCGCACCCGAGCGGGCCGGCGAAGCCGCCGGTGTCACCCTCACGTCACTCGTCACGCTCGCCGGAGTCGGGGTCGCGGTATCCAGCAGTGTGCTGGAAGTGCTGCAGCACCAGGGCCTTGGCACCGGCGACGGTATCAGGACCATCCTCGCGATGATCGCCGCGCTGTTGCTGCCCGCCGGCCTGGCGGTACTCGGAATCAGCCGCAGCAAGAACCGCTCGCCAGCAATAGGAGTGTCATCGCCATGACTGAGCAACCCGCAGCAACGACCATCGAAAGCGAGCCCGCGGGCACCCTGTCGCGCAGTCAGACCATGTTCATGGTGGCGGCGTTGGTGTTGTCGGTGATCTCGTTCATACTCAACGCCACGATGTTGGCCCCGGCGATCCGCGACATCAACTCCCACCTCGGGCCCAACGCTTTCGCGCCGATATCGAGCTACTACTTTCTCTCCGGCGCAATCGCCAACGTGGTGCTGATCCGGTGGAGCGATTACGTCGGTCGCAAGCGCGTCCTGGTCGGCGTCCTGGTCATGCTGTGCATCGGAACGTTGCTGTGCGTCATGGGCACTTCGCTGCCGGTGGTGGTGGCGGGCCGGGTGCTGCAGGGAGCCTCCAACATCACCTTCGGCCTAGCCTTCCTGATCATGCGGGAACGCCTGAGCGCTGCGATGTTTGGCGTGTGCTGCGGTGTTATTTCGGCGGTCAACGGCGGGGTGGCCGGCTCCGACGCGCTGCTCGCCGGTTTCCTGGTCGACCGCTTCGGATACCGCTCCATCTTCGTGTTGACCCTGGCGGTCGGTGTTGCCGCCGTCGCGCTCAGCTGGAAAGCGGTGCCCGCAGACGAATCCGGTCGCGCGGCGGCGGGCCGGATGGATTGGGTGGGAGCGGTCCTGATCGCGGTGACGGTGGCCGGGATCGTGCTGTTCATCGGCAACGGTGCACACTTGGGCTGGAACTCGCCGTTCGTGCTCGGTTGCGGCGCCGCGGCCATCGCCGCGTTCGCGGCATTCGTCGTGGCTGAGAAGCGCGTGGCGGAACCGCTGGTCCACATCGATCAGTTGCGCTCGCGCTACGCCTGGCCGGTGATCGCCGTGACCATCCTGTCCTTTGCCTCGTTCATGGTCGTGCTGAGCTTCATCATCCCCTCCATCGCCGAGAACCGATCCGCAGGCTTCGGCGCCAGCGGGGAGATGACGGCGTTGCTGTTCATTACTCCGGGCGCGCTGGTCCAACTGATCGTGGCGCCATTGATCGGACGACTCGCGGTGCGGATCGGCTGGGTGACGGTGTTGCGAGCGGGACTGGTCTGTGCGGTGGCTGCCACCGCCCTGCTCGCGGTCTTTGCGCTCGACCGAAACATGGCCATCCTGCTCATGCTCGTGTTCGGCGCAGCCATGGGTGTTGCACTCACCCCGCTGGCCGCGCTGGGTGTGCTACAGGCGCCCGAGGATGAGCCGGGGTCACTGCCGGGGATCAGCAATGCCGCGTTCGGCATCGGTGGCTCGCTCGGATTTGCCTGGGCCGGAACGATTGTCGGGGAGGGCACAAAGGCCTCCTACCACTCGGCGTTGTGGATCTGCGTCGCCATCGGCATCGCCGCCATTGCGACCAGCGTGATCCTCAAGCCGAGGTCGGCAGCGGTGGTTCCGAGCCACTGATTGCAAGCTGCCCGACGGCCGGTGTTCGTGTCGATGTAACGGGTTTTTACGCCCTGGTGGCGGATGCTGGCAGCCATGAGCGTCGCGACCGTCGCGCCCGGTGCGATCGAGGTTACGTTCGCTGGCCGGTTCGGGTTTGGCATTTACCGCTGGGCCTACCTACCTTTTGATGTTCCACCGGGCGTGCAGCGAATCCGGGTTACCACGTCTCACGAGAACTTCGCCGTCGGCGCGCTGGCTCGAAATGTACTGGATCTAGGTATCTTTGGGCCAGCTGGCTACGACTTGGGTAACTCAGCGGGATTTCGGGGCTGGTCCGGTGGCGCCCGCGACAGCTTCGAGATCTCCACTGCCTACGCCACTCCGGGTTATCTGGCCGGCCCGATCGAGCCCGGAGTATGGACCGTCGCGCTTGGTCCAGTGGTCATGAGTCCGTGGGGGATGGGGTGGCAACTGCGCGTCACGATGGATCGCGGGGAACCTGTTGCGGAAGCCGACCCTGTGGTCGCGTCAGCGCCGCCCCCGTCGATCTGCGGGGCGCGTTGGTATCGCGGGGACCTGCATCTGCACACCGTCCACTCCGACGGCGAGCGCGACCCCGATGAACTGGCGGCGGCCGCGCAGGCCGGCGGGCTGGACTTCATCGTTTCGACCGAACACAACACCAACGCCGCCAACCGAGGGTGGCCGGCATGCCGCACCGGCGGGCTGCTAGTGATTCCCGGCGAGGAGGTCACCACTCGGCACGGGCACTGGCTGGCCGTCGGCCTGGCACCGCACGGCTGGGTCGACTGGCGATATGGCCCTAGCGACGGGGTGTTTCCGCGCTTCGCCGCCGAGGTCCGGCAAGCTGGTGGCTTGGTGGTCGCCGCGCATCCGTCCGTGCCGCTACCGGGATCGGCGTGGGAGTTCGGTTTTGACCACGTGGACGCACTCGAGGTATGGAATGGTCGGTGGAACCTCGATGATGAACTGTCGCTTCGTATTTGGCAGCGGCTGTTGCGGCAGGGCCGGCACATTGTGGCCGTCGGCGGCAGCGACTCCCACGGCGCACATCAGCCGGTCGGTTCGCCGCAGACGGTCGTGCACGCGGATGGGTTGTCGGTACCCGCGATTGTCGACGGGTTGCGGTGCGGTCGTTCATACCTCGCCCGATCACGCGACGTTGCACTCGAGCTGACCGCGACCGCCGACGACGGCGTGGCCGGTCCCGGGCAGACGCTGCGGGTGCCGTCCAACGCGTCGGTGACGGTGACCGCCGTCATCAGCGGAGCTGCCGGCGTGAACGTCGCCCTGATCACCGCGGCCGGCCGCGCCGAGCGGGCGACGGTAGGCGCGTCAGCCCGGCTGCAATGGCAACTCGACGCGGCCTCGGCGCGCTTCGCACGACTCGAAGTGCGAGAGGCGCAGCGGCGCCCACTCGGCGCGATGGTCGCATTCACAAATCCGGTGTGGTTCGCCTGAGTGGCGTGAGCCACGCGAGTCCCAGAGGCCGCGTCTATACCGTCGGCACCGCTGGTATCAACAGCTGGGGCATGGACTGGTGTGCGATGCGATATCACATTTGATATCGCTACGAGGAAGTCTCTAGTGGTTGAGAAACCTCATCGCTGGCGACAGTCAGCTTGGCTGCCCTCGATACAGTCCTCGGGCCCGGTCGCGGGCCAGGACTCGGTCGACAATGTCGACAGCTGGCAACGAGTTCCGCTTATCGCCATTGCAGCGAGGGCAAGAGAGTACGAGGTTGGCCAGCCCGTCGATGCCCACCACTGACCACGGCAGCACATTGTCCATCGGGTTCTCCGGCCGCAAATGTGTACCGCAGTAGAAGCAGTGCGCACCGAACGCTTCCTTGAATGGCTCGCGGACCGCGGCGAGCGCGATCCGTTCCCGACCAAACAGATGCCCCGCCACATCGGGCACGTCGGCGTGAAGGAACTGGCGTGCCAGCCCGTAGGCCACACCGGTTTTGAGTTCGATGGCGTCG
>DASZKQ010000346.1:0-14810 GCA_035552835.1 Mycobacterium sp.
CACCGCGACGTAGCGCGGATCCGGAACAACCGTCTTGCCAGTCGGGTCCGCGAAATACAACGTGTTGCGCTTGTAGGTGGCCTGAAATTGCTGCCAGTCCAAGAACACCCCGTTGGGCAGGCGGTCGATGCGCCAGCCGCCCGGCGTCTTGATCAGCTCGACCGGACCGGGATCGGGCAGCACCCCCTCGGCGGTCTCGAACACACCCAGATCCGAAAGCGAACCAAGTTTGTCTGCCCGCATAGTCACCGAAACCCGGTCACTGCTATGGGTTTCCACGAAGACGACATGGTCGATCAGCAGCGCGCTGCCGGCATCGTCCCACCCCTTCGACGCCGACTGGGTGAGGAACTGGCGCGCGGCAAGGTGCCGGTTGGCCGGATCGGCGGTGGCCTTGAGGAATTCGCGCAGCAGCATGTCGGGGTCCATGCCCGGTGTCGGTTTGGGTAGGTTCGACGGCGCCGGCCGCTCGACGGTGCCGATGGCTTGGGGCGCCGACGCACTCGGCACGCCGGCGCAGCCGGCGAGCACCACCGCCACGGCGAGCAGCAGTCCGGTCAGCTTCAGCCCGGCGACGATGCGGGCCGGAACGGCCTGAGGTGGGGGTACCGCCCGCTTGCGGGGGAGAGCCGGGCGATCAGGCCAACGCATCACACACCCCTCTCGGCGTGCTCCCGCGGCCGAAGCTGACGCTCCTTGTGTTCTGGGGCAATCGGTTTCATTGGCAGCGGGCTGGTGGTGACTTTGTGCCCGCGCACCAGCGGCAGCGTCAGCCGGAAGCAGGCGCCCTCGCCCGGCTCGCCCCAGGCTTCCAGCCGCCCCTGGTGCAGGCGGGCGTCTTCGACGCTGATCGCCAGCCCCAGCCCGGTCCCACCGGATTGCCGCACCCGTGACGGGTCCGAGCGCCAGAATCGGCTGAAGACCAGCTTCTCCTCGCCCGGTCGCAGCCCCACGCCGTAGTCGCGGACGGTGACGGCGACGGTGTCTTCGTCGGCGGCCATCCTGATGCGCACCGGCTTGTGCTCGGCGTGGTCAATCGCGTTGGCGATCAGGTTGCGAAGGATCCGCTCGACGCGGCGGGGGTCGACCTCAGCGATGACCTCGTCGGGCGGCATGTCGACAATCAGCTGGACCCCCGCATCTTCGGCCAGGTGACCCACATTGCCCAGCGCGCTGTTGACGGTCGCGCGGAGGTCGACGGCTTCCACCGACAGCTCGGCCACGCCGGCGTCGTGGCGGGAGATTTCCAGCAGATCGTTGAGCAGCGTCTCGAATCGGTCCAGCTCGCTGACCATCAGCTCGGTGGACCGCTGCAGCGCCGGCTCGAGGTCCTCGCTGTGGTCGTAGATCAGGTCGGCGGCCATCCGGACGGTGGTCAGTGGGGTGCGCAACTCGTGGCTGACATCGGAGGTGAAGCGGCGCTGCAGGTTACCGAACTCCTCCAGTTGGGCGATCTGCCGCGACAGGTTTTCGGCCATGTCGTTGAACGACACCGCCAGCCGGGCCATGTCGTCTTCGCCGCGGATCGGCATCCGCTCGGACAGGTGCCCTTCGGCGAACCGTTCGGCTGTCCGGGCCGCGGCCCGCACCGGCACCACCACCTGCCGCGTGACCAACCAGGCGATGCCGGCCAGCAGCACCATCAACACCAGGCCGCCGGTGGCCATGGTGCCGCGGACCAGTGCGATCGTGCTTTGCTCGTTGCCCAGCGGGAAGATCAGGTAGAGCTCGAGGTTGGTCACCCGCGACGATGTCGGGGTGCCGATAACCAGCGCCGGACCCGAGAAGCCCTCGGTGTGCACGGTCGCGTACTGATAGGCCACCTGCCCGGCCTTGACGAAGTCTCGCAGCGCACCGGGCAGCTGATCGACGGGCCCGGCCGCGGCCGCGGGCCTCGGACCGTAGCCGGGTACCACCAGCACCGCATCGAACGCGCCGGCCAGCCCGGCGCCGGACGTCGGATCCGTTTTGGACGTCAACGTGTTGCGGGCAAGTTGCAGGCTACTGTCCAGCGACCGCGCCTCCTCGCCGCTGACGATCCCGCTGACCGTGTTACGGGCCCGCTCGATTTGCTCGGTGGCCGCACGGACCTTGACGTCAAGAACCCGGTTGGTGACCTGACTGGTCAGCACGAAGCCGAGCACCAAGATCACTGCGAGCGACATTCCAAGCGTCAAGCTGATCACCCGAAGTTGCAGCGAACGGCGCCAAGCCACGCCGACGGCCCGACCCAATGCACCCATGCCCCGCACGACCGGGCCAGAACGGCCCGACCGACTGCGAATGCGTGGCCTTGAGCCGAAAATCACCGGCGCCGCTCCTCAGCATCGCTACGCTCTGCATCGTCGCCGGCGCGCATCACCAGCGCCGCCCTCCCCCGGCAGCGGGTGTCACGGAGGTCCGGCCTTGTATCCCACTCCTCGAACGGTCAGGACAACGGTCGGGTTCTCCGGGTCTTTTTCCACCTTGGCGCGCAGACGTTGGACATGCACGTTCACCAAGCGGGTATCCGCTGGGTGACGGTATCCCCACACCTGTTCGAGCAGCACATCACGAGTAAACACCTGACGGGGTTTACGCGCCAACGCCACCAGCAGGTCGAACTCCAACGGCGTCAGGGAGATCTGCTCGCCATTGCGAGTCACCTTGTGCGCCGGCACATCGATGTCCACGTCGGCGATCGACAGCATCTCGGCGGGCTCGTCATCGTTGCGCCGCAGCCGTGCCCGCACTCGGGCGACCAGCTCCTTGGGCTTGAAGGGCTTCATGATGTAGTCGTCGGCACCCGACTCCAAGCCGAGGACTACATCGACGGTGTCGGTCTTGGCCGTGAGCATCACAATCGGGACACCCGAATCGGCGCGCAGCACCCGGCACACGTCGATGCCGTTCATACCGGGCAACATCAAATCCAGCAGCACCAGGTCGGGGCGCAGCTCGCGCACTGCGGTGAGCGCCTGGGTGCCATCACCGATGACCGCGGTGTCGAAACCTTCTCCGCGCAGCACAATGGTTAGCATCTCGGCCAGCGAAGCGTCGTCGTCGACCACGAGAATCCTTTGCCTCATGGCGTCCATGGTGTCACCAGATCTTGATAAAACGGAGCTGCCACACGCGTATTTCTTGCCCGAATACCACAGTTCGCGCCGTTAGGCCGTCAACCGGGCCGCCAGCTGGCCAGGATCGACGTCCGCATCGACCACCAGCCAGCGCCCGCCGAAGCCCGCGACGGCCAGGCCGGCGTAGACCGCGCCGGTGCGTTGCTGGAGCTCGTCGTCGCGTTCGTAGGCATCTCGCGACCGGCTGGCGTCCTGGCGGGCGCGCTGGCGGGCGCGCTGGCCGGCAAGTTCAGTCGAAACCCCAAGCAGCACTTGCCAATCCGGTGCAGGAAGTTGCAACCGGAGGTATTCGATCTGGTGCACCCAGCCCACCACCTCACCGTCGGCGTCCTGATGCAGTCGGGCGGCGCTGTAGGCCGCATTCGACGCCACGTAGCGGTCCAGGATCAGCACGTCGTGGCCGCCGCACAGCGCCCGGATCTCTGCGGCGGCGCCAGCACGGTCCAGCGCGAACAGCATCGCCATCGCATACACCGACGAAGCGAGGTCACCGTGCTGGCCGTGCAGCGCCTCAGCCGCCATGTCGGCGGCCACCGACTGCCCGTATCGCGGAAACGCCAGCGTGGCCACCGACCGCCCGCCAGCTTCAAAGGCCGCGCGCAGCCCCTGCGAGAGTGTCCGCTTGCCGGCGCCGTCGACGCCCTCGATGGCGATCAGCACGGCGCGAGCCTATCGCCGAAGCCGCCGAAGCGGCCGCTCAGTAGCGGTAGTGGTCCGGCTTGTAGGGCCCGTCGACGTCGACGCCGATGTACTCGGCCTGCTCCTTGGTCAGCTTGGTCAGCTCGCCGCCGAGTGCGGCGACGTGCACGCGGGCGACCTTCTCGTCGAGGTGCTTGGGCAGCCGGTATACCTCGTTGTCGTACTCGTCGTTCTTGGTCCACAGCTCGATCTGGGCGATGACCTGGTTGGAGAAGCTGTTGCTCATCACGAACGACGGGTGTCCGGTGGCGTTGCCCAGGTTGAGCAGCCGGCCCTCGGACAGCACGATGATCGACTTGCCGGTGTCCTTGAAGGTCCAGAGGTCGACCTGGGGGCGGATGTTGGTCTTGGTGGCGCCGGACTTCTCCAGCCTGGCCATCTGGATTTCGTTGTCGAAGTGGCCGATGTT
Organism: Mycobacterium sp.; assembly: GCA_035552835.1. Classification (GTDB taxonomy): domain Bacteria; phylum Actinomycetota; class Actinomycetes; order Mycobacteriales; family Mycobacteriaceae; genus Mycobacterium. The sequence continues at coordinate 4,228 of DASZKQ010000346.1, forward strand.
GCCCAGGATCGCCTTTTCCTTCATGGCCTTCATGTGCTCAAGCGTGATGATGTCCTTGTTGCCGGTGGTCGTGATGACGATGTCGGCCTCGCCGATCACGTCGTCCACCCGCTTGACGTCGTAGCCCTCCATCAGCGCCTGCAGCGCATTGATCGGGTCGATCTCGGTGACGGTGACCCGCGCGCCCTGGCCGGCCAGCGACTCGACACTGCCCTTGCCGACGTCGCCGTAGCCGCAGACCAGCACGTTCTTGCCGCCGATGAGGACGTCGGTGCCGCGGTTGATGCCGTCGATCAGCGAGTGCCGGCAGCCGTACTTGTTGTCGAACTTCGACTTGGTGACCGAGTCGTTGACGTTGATCGCCGGGAAGGCCAGATCGCCGGCCGCGGCGAACTGGTAGAGCCGCAGCACACCGGTGGTGGTCTCCTCGGTGACGCCCTTGATCGACTCGGAGATCTTGGTCCACTTGCCCCTGTCGGTCTCGAAGCGGTGGCGCAGCAGGTTCAGGAACACCCTGTGCTCAGCCGAGTCGTCCTCGTCGTCGGGCGGCACCACGCCGGCTTTCTCGTACTGCGCACCGCGCAGCACCAGCATGGTGGCGTCACCGCCGTCGTCAAGGATCATGTTCGCGGGCGCGGCCGCGCCCGCAACATCGGGCCACGTCAGCGCCTGCTCGGCGGCCCACCAGTACTCCTCGAGCGTCTCGCCCTTCCAGGCGAACACCGGCACACCCTTCGGCTCCTCCGGGGTGCCGTGCGGGCCGACGACGGCGGCGGCCGCGGCGTGGTCCTGGGTGGAGAAGATGTTGCATGACGCCCACCGCACTTCGGCGCCCAGCGCGACCAGCGTTTCGATCAGCACCGCGGTCTGCACCGTCATGTGTAGCGAGCCGGAAACCCGGGCTCCTTTGAGCGGCTGCACGTCGTGGTACTCGCGGCGCAGCGACATCAGACCCGGCATCTCGTGTTCAGACAGCTCGATGTCGCGGCGACCGTAGTCCGCCAACGACAGGTCGGCCACCTTGAATTCGATGCCGTTGCGAACGTCGGCGCTCACCGAACTTTCGGTCGTCGTCATGTGTTAGGCCCATTCCTTCGTCATCAACTAATTAGCTTGCATATACATTAGTCCCGACGCGGCAGTGCCCTGATGCGGGGTCAGTCGGGCTCAATGACACCGTAGCGTTCGGCGGCCGGTGTCATCAGCCGCGCCAGATCCGCGGCGACGTCATGGTCGGCCTCCGGTGGCATCGACACGTAGCTGATCGCGAGCCGCACAATGGCGCGGGCCAGCATCCCGGCATCGTCCTCGCTGGCCTTCACCCAGCTATGCATGAACGACGCCGTCAGTCGAGCCGAGCAGTGCGTGATGATCGGCCCGCTGTCGGTGGTAATGATCTGCAGCAGATCGGGTTTGGCCACACCGCTCAGCAGCGAGATGACCAGTGGGTCGGCCGCCGACTCTGAGAAGAACGACCGAAATCCCTGCAGGAAGGCGGCATAGACGTCGCCGACGTTGGAGTAGATGGCGTCTTCGACGGCGTTCACCAATCGATCGGCCAGCCGCAGCGCATAGCCCTGAGCAAGACCTTGCCGCGAGCCGAATTCGTTGTAGATAGTCTGCCGGCTGATGCCGGCGGCGCGGGCCACGTCGGCCAGCGTGATCGCCGACCAGTCGCGGCTGAGTAGCAGCTCCCGCATCGCGTCGAGCACCGAATCGCGCAACAGGGCCCGTGACGCCTCGGCGTACGGGACCCGTTGCTTCACCAGCACGACATTAGTGCTCACGAACGTGCGACTTCGACCATCTCGAAGTCGGATTTCGCTGCGCCGCAGTCCGGGCAACTCCAATCTTCGGGGATGTCGTCCCAACGGGTGCCGGGCGCGATGCCGTCTTCGGGCCAGCCCTGGGCCTCGTCGTACTCAAAGCCGCACTGCACACACACGAACAGTTTGTAATCACTCATTTGTTTACCTCTATCGTTTTGTAGTCGGGCTTTTCACATACCGCGCAGTCCGGACTCGATAGGCGGTCATCATGCCGCCGTCCCGTAACGGGCCAGGATCTTCTCCCGTCGGCGCGGTTGGATGTTGACCCGGGCGATGTCGCCGCCGTAATGCGCCAGCACCCGGTGGTCCATCAGGTTGCGCCACAGCGGCGGGAAGTAGGTCAACCCGATCAGCGCCGCGTAGCCGCTGGGCAGATTCGGCGCCCCGTCCATGCTGCGCAGCGTCTGGTAGCGGCGGGTCGGATTGGCGTGGTGGTCGCTGTGTCGCTGCAGGTGGTACAGGAACAGGTTGGTGACGATGTGATCGGAATTCCAGCTGTGCTCGGGGGTGCAGCGCTCGTAGCGGCCGTTGGCGTTCTTTTGCCGCAGTAACCCGTAGTGCTCGAGGTAGTTGACGGACTCCAGCAGGCTGAAACCGAAGACCGCTTGGATGATCAGGAAAGGGATCAGCGCCGGGCCGAACACCGCGATCAGCACGCCCCACAACACCACCGACATCAGCCAGGCGTTGAGCACGTCGTTGGACCGATAGGTCTTGGGGTTCCACGGGCTGGCGCCCTGACGGTGCAGCCGCTGTGCCTCCAGTCGCCAGGCCGAGCGCAGACTGCCAAAAACGCTGCGGGGCAAGAACTCCCAGAACGTCTCACCGAAGCGCGAGGAGGCCGGGTCTTCCGGTGTGGCCACCCGGACGTGGTGGCCGCGGTTGTGCTCGATGTAGAAGTGCCCGTAGCCGGTCTGCGCCAGCGTGATCTTGGACAGCCAGCGCTCCAGCGACTCCTTCTTGTGCCCCATCTCGTGCGCGGTGTTGATGCCGACTCCACCGAGGGCCCCTACCGAGAGCGCCAGGCCGATCTTGGCCGGCCAGCCCAGCGGCCCGTCATAGCCCAACCAGCTCAGGTTCGACGCGGTGAACAGATAGGCGCCGAGGAACATGCTGAGGTACTGGAACGGGATGAACGCGTACGTGCAGTAGCGGTAGTACTTGTCGTCCTCCAGCCAGTCCATCACCTCATCAGGCGGGTTCTGCCCGTCGGAGCCGAACCGCAGGTCAAGCGCCGGCAACAGGACGTAAAGCAGGATCGGACCGATCCAGAACAGCACCTGCGAGGCGGTCTGCCAACCGAGTTGGTTCATCGCCCAGACGATCGGCAGAATCACCAGCAGCAGCGTCGGGACGATCAGTCCCATCGACCACAGATAGCGCTTCTTGTCCTGCCACGCAAAAGCGTTCGGGCCTATAGCGGCAGTCATATCGCCAACCTCCTCGTGAGTCAGAGCACCTTGAGGTTGGACAATACTAGGCTTTGCGTCTTATGTCTAGACAAACAGTATCACTTTGTAAAACAGCTCTACGGCGCAGGCCGACGCCGCACACGTACTCAGGGCGAGAAATCGCATAAAAATTCACCGCCAGTGCACGCTGGCTTACGAAGCGATCTCCGCGTCCGCCTGCTCGGCCTCCCGCCTGGCCAGCACCGAGTGCCGGCGGCCGTAGCCCAGGTAAATGGCGACCCCTGCGAGCATCCAGACGCCGAATCGGATCCAGGTCAGCACGGTCAGGTTGATCATCAGCCACAGACACGCGCACACCGAGGCGATCGGCAGCAGCGGCACCCAGGGCGCGCTAAACCCGCGCGGCAGGTCTGGGCGGGTGCGGCGCAAGACGATCACCCCGGCCGACACCAGGACGAAGGCGAAGAGGGTTCCGACGTTGACCATCTCCTCGAGTTTGGGCGTCGGGAACACCGACGCCGTCGCCCCGATCAACACGGCGACCAGCATGGTGATGCGCACCGGGGTGCCGCGCGCGCCGGTCTTGGCCAGCTGACGCGGCAATAACCCGTCGCGTGCCATCGCGAACAACACCCGGCATCCGCCGAGCAGAAGCACCATTACCACCGTGGTCAGCCCGGCGAGCGCGCCGATCGAGATGACACCGGAAGCCCAGTGCACCCCATTGACCGCGAACGCGGTGGCCAGGTTGGCATGCCGGCCGTCGCTGGTGGTTTGCAGATCGGTATAGGGAACCATTCCCGACAACACGATCGACACCGCAATATAGAGCACGGTCACGATGCCCAACGTGGCCAAAATCCCCCGGGGGACATCGCGTTGCGGGTGCTTGGTCTCCTCGGCCATGGTGGCCACAATGTCGAACCCGATAAACGCGAAGAACACGATTGACGCTCCCGCCAGCACGCCGTACCAGCCGTAATGGCTGCTGTGCGCCCCGGTGAGCAACGACAACAACGACTGATCGACGCCGCTGCCGGAGTGGTCGGCCTCGGCCGGCGGGATGAACGGAGAGTAGTTCGCGGTCTTGATATAGAAGGCGCCGACGACTACCACCAGGATCACCACCAAGACCTTGGTCGTGGTGACTACGGCAGAGAAGTGCGACGACAGCTTGGTGCCCAGCACAAGCAGGGTAGCCACCAGCGCGACGATCAGCAGCGCACCCAAGTCCAAATCGAAAGATCCCAAAGTGACTCCGCCGCTGGGTATTACAAAAACGGTGTCCAGGTAGCTCGACCACCCCTTGGCCACCACCGCGCCGCCTATCCCCAGCTCCAGGACCAGGTTCCAACCGATGGTCCAGGCCAAAAACTCGCCAAAGGTGGCGTAGGAAAACGTGTAGGCGCTGCCTGCCACCGGCAGCGTCGAGGCGAACTCCGCATAGCACAACGCCGCCAACCCGCAGGTGATCGCCGCAATGAGGAACGAGACCCAGATCGCCGGCCCCGTGATGTCACCGGCAGTCTGCGCGGTGACGGTGAAGATGCCGGCCCCGATCACTACCGACACCCCGAAGACGGTCAGGTGCCACCAGCTGAGGTCCTTGCGCAGCTGAGTACCCGGCTCGTCGGTGTCGGCGATCGACTGCTCGACCGACTTGGTGCGCCAGCGACCGGCCATGCACCCGGACAGTACCGAGTACTGTGCGGGAATGCGCGGGGAGAGCATAAGGGACCACGCTGTTGTCATTGGGGGCAGCATCGCGGGGCTGTGCGCGGCGCGGGTGTTGTCGGACTTCTACGACCGGGTCACGGTGTTCGAACGCGACGAACTCCCGAGCACACCCGTGAACCGCACGGCAGTCCCGCAAGGCCGCCATGTTCACCTGCTAATGGCCCGTGGCGCGGCCGAATTCGATGTGCTGTTCCCCCGTCTACTCGACGCCATGGTGGCCGCCGGGGTGCCGAAGCTGGAGAACCGGCCGGACTGCATCTACTTCGGCGCTGCCGGTCACCTGCTCGGGACGGGGCACACGCTGCGTGACGAGTTCACCGCCTATGTGCCCAGCCGCCCGCACCTGGAATGGCAGATTCGGCGTCGGGCCGTTGATATCGCCAATGTCGAGATTCAACAGCGTTCGGTGCGCGAACCGCGCTTCGACGCCGACACTCAGCAGGTGACCGGGGTGTTGCTGGATGCCAACGACATTGCCAACGACATTGCCAACCCCGAGTTTGTCCCCGCCGATCTCGTCGTCGACGCGACCGGACGCGGCACCAGACTGCCGGTGTGGCTTGAGCAGTGGGGATACCAGCGGCCCCGCGAAAAGGTCGTCGACGTGGGCATCGGCTATGCCTCGCATCAGTTTCGGCTACCCGAGGGCCTGATCCGAGAAAGAGTGATCGTTGCCGGCGCATCCCGTGCACAGCCGCGCGGGCTGGGCATGCTTGGTTACGGGGATGGAAGCTGGGTCATCACTACCTTCGGTGTCGCCAAAGTCGAACCGCCACAGTCTTTTTCCGAGATGCTCAGGCTCGCCGACCAGCTGCTGCCCGACGGGCTGAGCGGCGCGCTCGAGCATGCCGAACCCGTCGGCGAGGTGGCCTTCCACCGCTTCCCCACCAGCCGATGGCGCCGCTACCACAAGCTGGATCGCTTTCCGGCCGGGATTGTGCCGTTCGGGGACGCGGTGGCCAGCTTCGACCCCACCTACGGGCAGGGCATGACGATGACCTCATTGCAGGCCGGTCATCTGCGCCGAGCTTTGGCCGATGGCTCGACGACGAAGCAGGACCTGGCGCGCAAAGTGAATCGGGCCACCGCCAGAACCACTTACCCGGTGTGGACGATGAACACGATCGGCGATCTCAATTTCCACCATGCGGCCGCGCACGCGTCCTGGTGGTACCGGCCGGTGGGCAATCTGTTCGACCAATTCCTTGGGGCCGCAGAGACCGATCCCGTTCTCGCCGAATGGTTTTTGCGCAGGTTCTCCCTGCTGGACAGCCTCTACATGGTCCCGACGCCGCCGCTCGTTGTCCGCACTATCCGGCATAACTTGCGGTTGTGGCGCGCCGAGCGTCGCCAAGCCCGCCACCGGGTAACCCGATCGGCGGCGCTGCGCTGATCATGCGCCGCTCCTCAGCATCGCAGCGCTCTGCATCGTCGCCGGCGCGGATCACAGGCCCACGGTGGCCCGGAATATCTTCGTCGGTTCGTGGGCGATGAGCCGGATGGGCCCGTCGTCGGCAGCCACCCAGCCGGCGGCGCCCCGGGTGAGCTTCAACAAACCGGACTTTCCGCACACCGTCGTCGAACCCTCAGTGCACAACAGGATCTGGGGACCGTCGTGGCGCGCCGGCGCGTCGACCTCGTGGCCGACTTGGTCGTCGCCGAGAGTGAGCATCGACGCGGCAAACTCGTCGGTGGGGGTGTCATAGATCAGCCCGAGTCCGTCCCGGTGCGTCGGCGGGTGCAATTGAGCCTTCGTGGTGGGGTCGAAATCCAGCACCCGTAGTAGCTCCGGGACGTCGACGTGTTTGGGAGTCAAACCACCCCGTAACACGTTGTCGGAGTTGGCCATTACCTCCAGCGCGACACCGCTGAGATAGGCGTGCAGGTTTCCGGCCGACAAAAAGATCGCCTCGCCGGGGTTAAGGTTTATCCGGTTGAGCAGCAGCGCGGCCAGCACGCCGGCATCGCCGGGATACCGTTCGCCCAACTCCAGCACCGTCTTGGCCTCGGCAGCGAATTCCGTTGCACCGCACCTGACATAGTGGATGGCGCCCTCCAGCACGGCGGCCACCAGGACATCGATGTCGGGCTGCGGCGCGGTGATCCAGGTCGTGAACAACGCGCGCAGGCCATCGGCATCGGACTGGTCGTTCAACAAGTCGATGAATGGATCCAGGTCGGATACCGCTAGAGCGCGCAGGAGTTGGATAGTCTGGGCCGCGGGACGGAATCCGGCTAGCGCCTCGAATTGCTGCAGCGCCACCAGCAGTTCTGGTTTGTGGCTGGTGTCGCGATAATTGCGCACCGGCGACGTCACCGGGATACCGAGCCGCTCCTCGTGCAGGTACCCCTCGACGGCTTGCTCGGCGCTCGGATGAGCCTGCAGCGACAGCGGTTCGTCGGCAGCCAGCACTTTGAGCAAAAACGGAAGCACGTCACCGAACCGGGCACGGGCCACCGAGCCCAACTGCCCTTCCGGATCGTCGAACAGCGCCTGCAGCAGTGAGGTTTCCCCGTCCGGGCCTTCCAGCCAGGCCGGATCACCGGGGTTAGCGCCGAGCCAGAGTTCGGCTTCTGGGTGGGCGGCCGGGACGGGGCGGCCAGTGAATTCGGCAATGGCGGTACGCGATCCCCATGCGTAGGTCCGTATCGCTCCGCGCAGCAATTGCACTGTCTACTTATCCCCGTGCCAGCCGTAAATAAACCGCGGCCATCTCTAGCCGGACAGCCAATATAGCCAGTTGCTGCTCGGCCCGCTGGACGCCGACCGGCGCCGAGCTGTCACCCGGCCCCTCAGGCACATCCTCGGCGCCGACGATGTCGACGTCGTCGAGCTGAGCGACCCGAGACGCCACGACGGCGCGCTCGGCGTCTAACGTCAACGCCAGCACCCGCAGCCGCTCAGCGACCGGGCCGTCGATCTCCTCGTCGTGAAACAACGCCTCTTCCGGGTTGAGGGACCCCGACTCTGCGACGGCGCGCAGCGCCACCAGGGCGTCGGCGAGCCCGCTAGCGGCGGCCACCTGATGCGCAATCCGCAGCAGAACCGAAGACCCGTGCCTGGCCAGCGCCAGGGTGGCGGCACAGTCGCCGGCCAGGACGATGCGGCGCCGTGACATGCGCTCGACCAACGCCTTGGCCGGATTGGTGAATACTTCGCGGCTGGCGCTGTTACGCAACGCCTCGGCGTCCAGTTCGTCAGCCAGCGCGGCCAGGTCCACCCGCAGCTTGGGATCGACGCTTTGCAAGGCAGCCAGTCCGGCGGCCAGGTACCGGCACAGGCCGAACTCGTCGGCGACCGGTAGCCGCGGCTCCATAATCGCGGCTCGGCCGGCCGTGGCTTCTCGCAGCGGGCCGTCGTCGGGCGCCGCGATGACGACCCGCGCACCTCGGCGCACTCCGCTGGCGGCGGCCCCGACCAGGGCCGGATCGCCGGGGTCGTCGCCAGCGACGATCAGCACGTCGAGCGGGCCGATCCACGGCGGCGCCTCGGCGGCGACCACGATCGGTGCGGCCGCCCAGCTACCCAACGTCGCGGTCAGCATGGTGCCTGCGGTCTCGGCGACGCCGCGCCCGGCCACCCAGATCACCGTGCGCGGAGGATCATCGCCGCGCACTTCGTCGAGAGCACCCTCGTCCAGCGCGGCCGCAGCCGCGCGGACCTGCGCACCCGCCGTCGACGCCGCCCACAACAGCCCCTCGCGATCCGCGGCCAGCAGGCCTTCGGTGTCGTCGAGGTCGATCGTCGCCTGGGTCGCGTTCACGTCACGGCCTGCCCACTGACCTGTTGGCGAATTTCGCCGGCAACCTGCGCGACCACCGCTTCGACGTCTTCGACGCACCGTCCTTCCACGTTCAGCCGCAACAGCGGCTCGGTGTTGGAGCTGCGCAGGTTAAACCAGCTGCCCGCACCGAGGTCGACCGTCACCCCGTCCAGATGATCGATGGATTGAATTCGGCCGGCAAAGGATTTCAGCACCGCTTCGACACAGCAGCCCGCGTCGGACACGGTGAAGTTGATCTCGCCGGATGACTCGTAGCGCTGGTAGTCGGCGGTCAACTCCGACAGCGGCCGCTGCTGCTCGCCCAGCGCGGCCAGCACGTGCAGCGCTGCCAGCATCCCGGAATCGGCGCCCCAGAAGTCGCGGAAGTAGTAGTGCGCCGAGTGTTCGCCGCCGAAAATCGCACCGGTGTCGGCCATCAGCGTCTTGATGTAGGAGTGCCCGACCCGTGATCGCACCGGCGTGCCGCCGCGCTCGACCACTAACTCCGGCACCGCGCGCGACGTGATCAGGTTATGAATCACGGTCGCGCCGATTTCCCGGCCGAGCTCGCGGGCGGCGACCAGAGCGGTTACCGTCGACGGCGCCACCGGCCGGCCGCGCTCGTCGACCACAAAACACCGGTCGGCGTCGCCGTCGAAGGCCAGGCCGATATCAGCACCGACCGCGCCGACGTATTTCTGCAGGTCGGCCAGGTTCGCCGGGTCCAGCGGGTTGGCCTCGTGGTTAGGGAACGAACCGTCGAGCTCGAAGTACAACGGCAACAGCGTGATCGATCCAATCGGACCAAGAACGGCCGGCGCGGTGTGGCCGGCCATTCCGTTGCCCGCATCGACAGCCACCCGCAGCTGGCGCAGCCCGGCGGTGTTCACCAACGAGCGCAGGAAAGCTCCGTAGTCGGCGAGCACGTCTTTCTCGCCGACGGAACCGGGCGGCCCGTGGTAAGCCGGAACGCCGGCGACCAGGTCGTCACGGATCGCGGTCAACCCGGTCTCAGCGCCGACGGGTTTGGCGCCCGCCCGACACATCTTGATCCCGTTGTAGGCAGCCGGGTTATGGCTCGCGGTAAACATCGCACCAGGGCAGCCCAGCAGCCCGGAGGCGAAATAGAGCTGGTCGGTCGACGCCAAGCCGATGCGGACTACGTCGAGACCCTGACCGGTGACCCCGGCCCCGAAGGCGGCGGCCAGCGACGGCGAGCTGTCGCGCATGTCGTAGCCGATGACGACTTGCCGCGCATCCTCGTCACGCATCAACCTGGCGAACGCAGCGCCGACGTCGGTGACCAGCGACTCGTCGATCTCCGCACCGACCAGTCCCCGCACGTCATATGCCTTGATCACGCGGTTCACAGCCGCGGCGGACCGAGACATCAAAGGCTCCTGACGCTGGGGACGTTTCGTCGTCAGCCTAGCCTTGTAACGATGCAGACCGGCACGGTCCGCTGAGGAGCCCGGCCATCAGATCTAGCCGGGCGCGGTTACTAGTCGGTGGGGTCGGGCAACACCCGAAGATGCCCGCGTCGGCGTCCGGCGCCGGCGGGGCGCTGCCCGGCCTGGGCCAGCACGCCGCCCGACGGGGCCGCGGTCGGCGCACCGCCATGCTGGCCACCGAAATCGTGAAATCCGTTGACCGGCGGACCGGCAGCAACCGCGTCGCGACCCTCGCGCACCGCTTCGGCGAGCGCGATCAGATCGTCCTCGTCGGGGTTGGTGGCCAGCGGGCCGGAGTGGCGCACCAGTTCCCAGCCGCGCGGCGCGGTGATGCGACCGGCGTGGCTGACGCACAGGTCCCAGGAGTGCGGGTCGCGTGAGGTTGCCAGC
>DASZKQ010000347.1:0-2784 GCA_035552835.1 Mycobacterium sp.
CGGCGACGCGACGACGGGCCCGATGTCGAGGAACGCTACGTCGTGACGCCCGGTGGAGCGGTGGAGGTGACGCTCACGACGCGACCGGCCCGGCTCAGCCGAACGTTTCGCTTGGCCCGCCACGACTTGGCCAGCGCGTGACAGTGAGCGCAGGTCAGCGCCTACGGCCCGTACTTGGCGGTATCGATCACCGCGTTGACGCGCGCGGACGACCGATCACGAGGTGTGCACGATCAACACGTCGACTTTGGACCGGCGCGAGACATTGGCGGGCACCGATCCCAGGAGCCGGCCAGCGATCGTGCTCAGACCGACGTTGCCGACGACGAGCAGATCGGCGCCGACGTCCTCCGCCAGCCCGACCAGCGCGTCAACCGGGGCGCCGACAACCGAGCGTTCTTCGACGTTCTTGGCGCCCGCGGCGTGGGCCCGCTCCTTAGCCTCTTGCAGAATCGCGTAAATCGGGGCTGCGCCGGACACCTTGTAGCTCTCACTCCCCAGGGCGTCAGCGGCCCGCGGGTCCTCCGCCTGCGGCAAATATGCCGACGCGACGATCAATTTGGCGTCCGCCCCGGCGATTGTGCCTGCCCGGTCCACCGCGCGCAGCGACGAGTCCGAGCCGTCGGTTCCTACCACCACGGTCCGATAGGCGCTCATTTACCCTCCCAGGTGTCGGTTGCTACGCCAACCCAAGACAGTATCGCTTTGCCTGATCCAGATGGTCCGATTTGAGACACGCCGACGCAGTAGTGATTCCGCCGGTACCGACCGGCCACGGGCACTTCCAGACCCTATTCGCAGCGGCAGTGTCATGGACAAGTATCCAACACGGTTTAAATCCCTTGTGGCGCAGAGTAATTAGTTTGACTACACCGCATTGGGTCAGCTCGCAGACCGCGGTTACACCCAGCGGTACGGATTATGACCAGGCCAGACGGGTAATAAGGTTCACCAAAGAGCCCTTAAAGTGACACACATCATGATCACCCCGACAATCGACGAGCCCAAGACGGCTGTCGCCGCGAGCTACTCGCGGTCACCGCGTCGTGGCAGGCTGCTCGACCCGCTTGCGGCCGCGTTGCTGGCCGCCGTTGTCAGCGGCACCGCGGCGAGCCGGCCGTCGCTGTGGTTCGACGAAGGAGCGACCATCTCCGCCTCGGCGAGCCGCTCGTTGTCCGAACTGTGGCGGCTGCTGGGCCACATCGACGCCGTGCACGGCTTGTACTACCTGGTGATGCACGGCTGGTTCGCTGTCTTTCCGCCGACCGAGTTTTGGTCTCGGGTCCCATGCTGTCTGGCGATTGGACTTGCGGCGGCCGGCGTCGTGGTCTTCTCCAAGCAGTTCTCGTCGCGGACCATCGCAGTCTGCGCAGGCGTCGTTTTCGCGATCCTGCCGCGCGTGACGTGGGCCGGCGTCGAAGCCCGCTCCTATGCCTTCACGGCGGTCGCGGCACTCTGGTTGACCATATTGCTGATCACCGCAATACGGCGAAACAAGTGGTGGCTGTGGCTGCTGTTTGCCGTGGCGTTGATGCTGTCGATACTGCTCAACATCTACCTGGTGTTGTTGGTGCCGACTTACGCCGTCGTCACGCCGGTGCTTGGGCGGCGCAAATCCGTGGTGGTGTGGTGGGCCACCACCTCAGCGGTGGCGGTGGCGGCAATGACGCCGTTCATGTTGTTCGCGCATGGCCAGAGATTTCAGGTCGCCTGGATCTCACGCCTCAATTGGCACGACGCGCTCGACGTTCTGCAACATCAGTTTTTCGATAACAGCGTCCCGTTCGCCGTTCTGGCGGCGGTCGTCCTGGTGGCCGCGATCGCATTTCGATTAACCGGCCGATGGGAATGGGACCCCGATAGCCGGTTGCTGCTGATCGTGTGTGCGGCGTGGATTGGCGTGCCCACCGCCGTCAGCCTGATTTATTCGGCGTTCGAACCGTTCTACTACCCGCGGTATTTGTTCTTCACCACGCCCGCGATGGCGGTCATCCTTGCCGTCTGCATCGTCACGGTCGCCGGCAAACCGCGGTGGATCGCCGGTGTCCTGGTATTGCTGGCCGTAGCGGCTTTTCCGAATTACCTTCTGTCGCAACGACAGCCGTACGCCAAAGAAGGCTGGGATTACAGCCAGGTCGCTGACGTCATCAGCGCCCATGCCGCACCCGGCGACTGCCTACTGCTCGACAACACGGTGGGCTGGCTACCCGGTCCGATCCGCGCGCTACTTGCGGCCCGTCCGGCAGCATTCCGACCGTTGGTCGACGTCGGCCGTGGTCCGCGCGGACCCGAGCGTGGCACCCTGTGGGACGGCCATGTGGCGGTCTGGCTGGTGGTAGGTCGGCTGTACCAATGCACCACGCTATGGACGATTTCCACGCATGACACCAGCTTGCCGGATCATCAAAGCGGAGACTCGCTGCCACCGGGGCGGGTGCTGAGACGCACACCGGCATACGTGACGGCGAAGCAAGTCGGGTTCCGCATCGTCGAACGATGGCAACTTCACCGCACCCAGGTCATCAAATCGGTCCGCTGACGAAAGTCGCCGGGCGGTGTGCTTCCGGGTGAGGACGAGCCGGACTGACGCCGCAGTTTATACGAAAACCCCTGTGCAACAATGGGATTTATCGTTGGTCAGCGCTGTCCCCGGGTGGCGCGGTAGGAGGCCACCGCGCCCAGCACGCTCAGCGCCGCGAACACCGCGAACAACCAACGGGCGGCGATGACCGCACCGCCGTGCGCGCTGTTGACCACGACGCCGGCCAGGCCCGCGCCGAACGC
>DASZKQ010000348.1:0-2886 GCA_035552835.1 Mycobacterium sp.
ATGGAGTTCAGCAGGTCGGTGCGCCGTGCCAGAACCCGCGCGGGTCGTCGGCCCAGTCTCCCGACGGCCTTCCGATGCTCTGCACCGAACACGGCTGGCAGGTCGGTCAGTTGACCGGAGGCGGGTTCCCGGTTGGCGGCGGGGGCTTCCCGACGGACACCGGTGCCGGCGGCTGACGAGATAACAGGAGAGTGCGATGGGCTTCAACGCCAAGGATGCGATCGACGCCGCCAAAGACATCGTGACGAACGCCGTTGAGCGGTCGTCGGACATCGTCGAAGATGCCGGTCACATTATTAAAGGCGACATCGCCGGCGGCACCGGCGACATCGTCCACAACTCAATCGACATCGCCACCTACGCCGTCGAAAGGGCCAAAGAGGTCTTCACCGGCACAGACGCCGACGACGAGTAATCCCGTCGCAGGGCCGTTCGTCAGACCGTGGCGGCCTCGTTGAGCTCGTCCAACCGGTTCGTCGCTTCCAGATATTCCTGCACCCAGCGTTCGATGACCGTCGCGGTCTTCTCCACCTTGGCGAACTGCCCAACCACCTGACCGACGGGATTGAATGCGACGTCGACGGTCTCGTTCGGGTACTTGTTCGTGGCCCGAACCGCCATGCCGGAAACCATGTACTGCAATGGCATACCGAGGGGCTTCGGGTTATCCGCCTGCTCCCACGCCTCGGTCCAGTCGTTGCGAAGCATCCGGGCCGGCTTGCCGGTGAACGAACGGCTGCGGACGGTGTCACGGCTACTCGCCTTGGCGTATGCCGCTTGCTGAACCGGGGTGTTGGAGGCTTCCTCGACCATCAGCCACTGCGATCCGGTCCACGCACCTTGGGCGCCCAACGCCAGTGCGGCCGCGATCTGCTCGCCGCTGCCGATGCCGCCCGCCGCCAGCACCGGTACCGGCGCGACCTCCTTGACGACTTGTGGCCACAACACAATCGAACCCACCTCGCCGCAGTGACCACCGGCCTCGCCGCCCTGCGCGATGATGATGTCGACGCCCGCGTCGGCGTGCTTGCGCGCTTGCGAGGGTGAGCCGCACAGCGCAGCCACCTTGCGACCGGAGTCGTGGATGTGCTTGATCATCTCGGCCGGGGGAGTGCCGAGCGCGTTGGCGATCATCTTCACCTTCGGGTGCTTTAGCGCCAATTCGACCTGCGGGGTGGCGGTGGCTTCGGTCCACCCGAGCAGCTGCAAGCTGTCCTCATCGGCGTTCTCCACGGGAACACCATGATCGGCGAGGATCTTCTTGGCGAAGTCGAGGTGCTCCTGGGGCACCATCTTGCGCAGCGTGTCGGCCAGCTCCTCACCCGACAGGTGCGAGTCCATGCCCTCGTACTTATTCGGGATGACGATGTCGACCCCGTACGGGTGGTCGCCGATGTTCTCGTCGATCCACTTCAGCTCGATCTCAAGCTGCTCGGGTGTGAACCCGACCGCCCCCAACACGCCGAAACCGCCGGCCTTGCTCACCGCGACGACGACATCGCGGCAGTGTGTGAACGCGAAGATCGGGAACTCGATGCCGAGCTCGTCGCAGATGGGAGTGTGCATGCCTGATTCCTAACTGGTCTGCTTGCTCGCGGCGTTGGCTAACTGAAACGTGTTCTAGTTTAGTACGGAATTGTCGTGCTGTGACCACCCGGGTCGGTCAAACCACCTCGTTATGGGCCACCCACAGCACCAGGAAAGCCAGCACGGCGCCCGCACACACCAGATGATCGCGCCAGATGGACCGCGCCAGGGCGGTTTGTTCGGCGGGACCGCCCGAACGGCTGCCGAGTCGGACCGCGTTGGGAACCGTATGCGTCAGTGCCAGCAGAATCGGCGCGCCCGCGAGCAGCGCCGACACCGCCAGTAACCAGCCCGGGTCGTGCCCTCGGACGGCGCGGAACCCCAACGCTCCCAGCAATACCACCATGACGACAGCGATGAGCCGGCTCATCGGCCGGGATCCGGTGACCGCCCGCCGGTAGTAGCCCGCGATTGAAGCCAACGCGGATTCGGGCAGGTCACCATTGGGATTCCGGTCCGCGAGAACCTGCGCATCGAACATGAGATCCATCCACAGCACGGCGAACAGAAACCCGCTGCACGCGGTGAGTAAAGAGGTCGCGACGCTCATCCTTCGATTGTTTCCCAGTGCGCGGCCGCGAGCCCCACGGTGGAACAAGTTCTAATTCCTTTCCCGGCTGCGGTAACCTGACGCGTCATGGGACGCGTGGACGGAAAAGTTGCACTGATCAGCGGCGGCGCTCGGGGCATGGGTGCTGCTCATGCCCGATTGCTGGTCGATGAGGGCGCCAAGGTGGTGATCGGCGACATCCTCGACGACGAGGGCAAGGCCCTGGCCGATGAGATCGGTGAGAGCGCGCGCTACGTCCACCTCGACGTCACCCAACCCGATGAGTGGGAAGCCGCGGTATCGACCGCGGTCAACGATTTCGGCAAGCTCAACGTGTTGGTCAACAATGCCGGCATCGTGGCGCTGGGCCAATTGGGACAGTTCAACTTGGACAAGTGGCACAAGGTCATCGACGTCAACTTGAACGGCACGTTCCACGGAATCCAGGCCTCGGTCGAGGCGATGAAGACCGCGGGCGGCGGCTCCATCATCAATGTCTCATCCATCGAGGGCCTGCGCGGCGCCGTCATGGTGCACCCCTACGTCGCCTCCAAGTGGGCGGTGCGCGGCCTGTCCAAATCGGCTGCCCTCGAGTTGGCCCCGCACAACATCCGGGTCAACTCCATCCACCCCGGCTTCATCCGCACCCCGATGACCAAGCACTTCCCGGACGACATGGTCACCGTCCCGCTCGGCCGCCCCGGCGTCTCGGACGAGGTCGCCACCTTCGTGGTGTTCTTGGCCAGCGA
>DASZKQ010000349.1:0-15414 GCA_035552835.1 Mycobacterium sp.
TGCGGTCGCCGACCCAGCCACGGTGATAGCCGTACACGCTGCCGACGGTTCCGGCCGGGATCTTCATGAAGCCCAAGTCGGAGTCGGCGGTGGCCGCGGTGAACGTCACGTCGAACGTGATCTTGTCTAGCATCGCGCCGATCGCGTCGGCCATCATCGCGGCCGTCTCGGCGAAGACTTCGCTTTCGCGCCGAACGTTCTCGGCCAGCCCCGGCGTATCGGGGTACTGCGAGAAACCCATCGCGGTTTGAGTTTCTGCGGACTCGTAGGTAGAGCAGTCCACCGATTCGGTGATGCGGATCTCGTCGACGCGTTCGCACGACCCGCTGAGCGCCATGCCGACCAGGTTCGTCATCCCGGGATGCGCGCCGCTGCCGAAGATCGTCGAGCCCCCTCGCTCGCAGGCGTCGAGGACCCGTTGCCGGTCCTGCGCGGTCTGCTTGCCACCGGTGATCCAGGCCGCGCTGGTGCACACGTTGACGCCGGATTCGAGCAGCCGCACGAGCTCATCGATATTGGGCCACAACGGGTTATAGCAACATGCGTCGGGTTTCAGCGCGAGCAGCGCATCGATGTCGTTGGTGGCCGTCACTCCGGTCGGCTCCGGCCAGCCGGACAGCTCGGCGGCGTCCACCCCGACCTTGTTCTGCCCGTGGGCGTAGACGCCGACCAGCTCCATGTCGGGTCTTCCGATGATGGCGTGCAGCGACCGCCGCCCGATGTTGCCGGTCGTCCACTGGATCACCCGAAACGGACGGTCTGCGCTGGTCGTGCTCATCGGAGGCTCCTTTGCCGGTCAGATTCTGGGTGCCCGCCCACTGGGCGGCTTAGGCGTCCAACCGGGTGAATTGGTCCTCGCGGTACTGTTCGACGCAGGCAGCGCGCCGGATCTTGCCGCTCGTCGTCGTGGGAATCGACCCGGCGGGTACCAGGACGACGTCGCCGATATTCAATCCGTGCGCATTGGAGATCGCCGAGGTGACATCGCTTTTGACTTCACTGAGCCAGCGCATCGCTTCCTCGTTGGCGTCACTTCGCTTCTTGAGCTCAATGATGGTGACCAGCTGCTCGGTACTGTTCAGCGGGACTGATATCGCCGCGACCCGACCACGTGTGATCTCTTGGACCGTCGCCTCGATGTCCTCGGGAAAGTGATTACGTCCACGGATGATCAGCAGATCCTTGATGCGGCCGACAATGAACAGCTCACCCTCGTAGATGAAACCCAGGTCGCCGGTTCTCAGCCAAGGTCCGTCAGGCATGCCAGGCGAAGGGTCGACGAGCGTTGCGCCGAAGCAGCGTTGCTCCTCCGGAGGTTTGTGCCAATAGCCGTCGGCGACATTGTCGCCATGTACCCAGATTTCGCCGACCAAGTTCTGCGGACACTCGCGGTGTGTGTCGCTGTCGACGATCCGCAGCGTGGGTGATTGCGGCACTTGGTATTTGACCAGCGCCGTGGCGGTCCCGGCCGCGCACCGCTCAACGCAGCCCGCGCCCAGCTCCCCGACATCGAAGTGAGCCGCCGGCGACGATTCACTCCAGGTGCCAGTCGCCACGAAGACGGTCGCCTCCGCCAAGCCATATGAGGGACGCATCATGTGGTCACGAAAATTGAAGTGCGCAAACCGATCGACGAAACGTTGCAATGTGGCCGGCTCGACACGTTCGGCACCGCTGATGATGCCCAGCACCCCGCCGAGGTCGAGCCCGGCCAGATCACTGTCGGTTGTCTTGCGGGCGGCCAGGTCAAAGGCGAAGTTTGGCGCCGCTGACCACGCGTGCGGATTCTCGGCCAGAGATCGCACCCATCTGGCCGGCCTTTCCAAGAACGAAACCGGACTCGTCAGTTCGCCGCGATAGCCGCCGAGGATTGGTGCGCAGACTCCCAGCACCAAACCCATGTCATGGTGAAAGGGCAACCACGACACAATCGTGGCATCTGATGGGACTTTAGAGCTCGCGAAGAAGCCGCGCATCAACTGCTCGAAATTCACCTGGAGGTTGCGGTGCGAGATCATAACCCCGGTCGGCAGGCGGGTCGAACCTGAGCTGTATTGCAAATACGCGACATTAGGCAAATCGGCTGTCCGAACGCTTATTCCGCCATCGAAGTCCCGATTCATCGCATCGATTTCGACGATCTTCGGAACAGTGTCCAAGCGTGCTTGATCAACATATGCGGCGATATCTTCCGCGACCGCGGACGTGGTGAGAACAACAGAGGGCGACGTATCGGCAAGGACCGCACTTACCCGCTCATGACTAGAGCCGCGATGCGGCAATGGGAGCGGAACTGCGATGAGCCCGGCCTGCATGGATCCCAGGAATGCCGCAATGTAATCAAGGCCCTGGGGAACCAGGATCACTGCCCTGTCTCCGTCCGAACCATGAGGGGCGAGTTCGCGTGCCACATCGAGTGTTCGGCGGGATAATTGCGACCACGTGAGACTCTCGGGAACACCGGCCCATTCTTCGTCGTAATTGGTGAAAGTGAACGCTACGTCGTGCGGCCGCAGGCTGGCCCGCCCGTGCAGCATCGAGAGGACAGCTGGCTGAGACATAGGCGTCACATTACGTCCGTACTGAATAGGTGAATGTGTGGGCTTGGAGTCAGTGGTCGGCTTCGCCTGCGCCGTGCGACAGCACGGACATGGCACCGCTGAGGATCTGCGAGAACGGGTCAGCGCCGCCGCCGAATGTCGCCTGGTTGGCCGGCGCAGTGACGGCCGCTGGGTCGAAGCCGTGCACCGGGTCCACCTGAACCGGAGCGGTCGACGGGTCGTCGTTTCGCGCATAGCCCGCGTTCACCCGGGGAATCAGGATTGCGTCGAGCTTGTTTAGCGTGTCTTCCGGGATCCCGATGTAGGCCAGCGGCATGACGAGAGGAAGGTGCTTTTCCGGGACCATGATCGTCGTGACTTTCGCGCCCTTGGAGTTGACCGTCGTTCTGATGTTCTGCGGCGGCACCATGCTCGGGTTCGTGAAGGCCACCGCGGTGTGACCCGTGGCGAGGCCTAGGAGCGTATTGGCGAGAGCGAACATGTTGTCCGGCCGGTCGGGGAAGTCCGCGATCGAGTCGTACGCAGCCACGAACTTGTTGGTGTCGTACTGGCTCTCGTACGGCGCTGGCATGGTGTAGTCGAGTGCGGGAACAACGCTGCCGACCGGGAACATGGCGGTCAGGAAACTCTGACCGAAGGCGTGATGCCCAATCGGGTCGCCGAATGTGGCGAAGTTCAGCTTGTCCGGCGGGGGAGCAGTCGGGTCATTCGCCAGCCGAGCCTGCTCGCCATCGACCACGAACCCGCCCTCGGACAAGCCGATCGCCGTACCGGGACGACCGGTGCGGATCGCCGCATCGAGATTGCCTATTCCCTCATCGACCGACTCGCCGACGCTGGGGCCGTCCACACCCAAGCCCGGAAAGTCCTGGTCGATCTTGCCGATGCCCGGGAAGAGTCGCTCCAGCACGTGGCCCTGAACCTGGCCCGCCGGGTAGCGGACGATTTCTCGCTTCTGGCCGGGGAACCATTCAGCGCCCTCACGCCGGATGTACTCGTCATAGGGGATGCCCAGGACGTGAGCGCCTCCGAGGGCGAACGCGGTCTGGTCGCCCGGCGCCCCGGGAGTCGGCGGCCCGCTGATGGGCGTGTCGTCGGCCGTCGCGGTGCCGATGCCGAAACACCCTGTGGCGCTGATACTTACCAGCGCACTAACTCCTGCGAGTAGTTTCTTCATCGCTGCTCCTGACCGCTCGTCTTCGTCTCGTAGTTTCAGTTAGGTCATGCGGGTGCGCGAACCGTCCTCAGCCCGCGCTTACGGCCGCTGACCGCGACGGCGACCGCCGCATTGCAGCCCGTGACGGCCACCAGTTCGCCCGCCCGACCAGCGCGGCCATCGCGGGAACCGTGATGGTGCGTACCAAGAAGGTATCCAGCAAGATTCCCACACCGATCACGAAACCGCCCTGAACCACGGTCCCGATGCTGGAGAACAAGAGACCGCACATCGAGGCGGCGAAGATCACACCTGCCGCAGTGATCACACCGCCTGTCGAACTCAGGGTGCGAATGATGCCGTAACGCATGCTGTGCGGAGACTCGTCACGCATTCGCGAGACGAGCAGCATGTTGTAATCGGCTCCCACCGCGACCAACACCACGAATGCCAGTGGCGGCACGCTCCAGTGTAAATGCTGGCCGAGGATGAATTGAAAGAACAGCACGCCTATGCCGACCGCTGACAAATACGAAATCACTACGGAAGCAACCAGGTACAGCGGCGCGATAATCGCACGCAGCAGCGCGATCAAGGTCAGCAGCACGACGAGGAGGGTGATCGCGATGATGAACCGGATGTCGTGTTCGTAGTAGTCGCGGGTGTCCTTCAGGCCAACGGTGTAACCCGCCATCGATATCTTGGCGTCCGCCAGTGCGGTATTCGGTTGAGCTCCCCGAGCGGTCGCACTGATCGCGTTGACCTGATCCATGGCTTCGGTGCTGAACGGATTGAGCCTGGTCTGAACCAGGTACCGCACCGAGTGGCCGTCGGGCGACATGAATATGCTTGCGGCCTTCTTGAACTCTTCTAGATGCAGCAGCTGGGAGGGGATATTGAACCCGGCCATGGCCGGTTGGGCCGCGTCGTGTTTCAGCGACAACAGGAACGTAGCTGACTCGCTGAGCCCGGCACCCAATTGTTTGACCTGGTCGACGAGTTGAGCCACCGCGTCAGCCACTTGCCGGCTTCCACCGGCGAACTGGTCTGCGCCGCTTTGCAAGCTGGCCAGGTTCGCCTGTAGGCCGCCGGGTTGATCCATCCCCACGGAATGCAGCACGTTGGTGAGCTTTGCGAATGCACCACGCAGGCGGTCTGTCGATGCCTTCAGGGTCTTTTTGTCCGGGTAGTCCTGCAGTTGGTGGGCTAGGTCATTGATCGCATCGAGGTCCTCTTGATCTCGCTCACCAACCAGCCGCTCGAACTCGCCGCGGGTGGTGCTGCACGACTCATCGAGATCGCAGACGGGGTTACCCTGCAGGGCCGTCAGCACCGGACCTATCCAGGAGAACAGGTTCTTGGCGGCTGTGAAGTTCCAGCCCATGACATTGCTGAGTGAGTTGACGTGGTCGACGAGTTGGGCAGCGATGTCGACTTCTTTGACCAGCGTGTCACCGCTGTACTGGTTCTTCGTCGAGGAGAAGGCATTCTCCAAGTCCTGCACGCTGGCTGCGAGTTGGCTGACCTGGCCGCGCACATCGTCAAGATTGCTGGCCAGCGAGCCGGCCCCTTCGGACAGCCGGTTGAGGTCACTGGTGTGGTCGTCGATCAGCTCGGACCCGCCTTGCAGAAAGGCGCCGATAGCGCCCGCCTGATACGTGGCTCTGAACTGCTCCGGGACATTCCCGTTCGGCCGGGTGATGCCGCTGATCGCGGCGACATTCGGCAGCTGGCTGACTCGGTCCGCCATTTGCTCCAGGTCGGCCAGGGCCTGCGGCGTGCGCAGGTCATGCGGCGATTGGATGAGGATGTATTCCGGAATGGACTGATTTACCGGGAAATGACGATCCAGCGCGGCATATCCGATGGAACTCGGAGCAGAAGAACCCAGAGCTTTGCGGTCGTCGTAGTTGTAGCGCACGAAGGCAGAGCAGCAGGCCAGGATGGCCAGCACGAGCAAGCTGGCAACCAGATGGGTCTTCGGCCGGCGCACGATCCGTATGCCCGAACGCCGCCAGAACCGAGCGGTCAGTTCGCGCCGCGGCTTGACCCAGCCGCGAGGACCCGCGAGCACCAGGATCGCCGGCAGCAATGTCACCGCGGCCAGGAAAGCCACGCCGATACCAATCGCCGACGCCACTCCGACCGTTTTGAACACACCCATTCGGGCGAAGCTGATGAGCAGAAAAGTAATCCCCACCGTGGTGGCGGACGCGGCGATCACTTTTCCGATCGAGATCAATGCCCGCTTGACCGCCTCGTCGAAATCCGTACCTAACCGCAGATAGTCGTGATAGCGGCTAATGAGAAAGACCGCGTAATCCGTTCCGGCGCCGGCCATGATCGCGCTCAGAAAGACGATGGACTGGTTCGAGACACCCGTGCCGGTCAGTTGGGAGTAGCCGGCCACCACCGACTGTGCGATCACCAGGGACAACCCGATCGTCAGCAACGGCAGCAGCATGGTGATCACGCTGCGGTAAACCACCAGCAGAACGATGAGCACCAGCACGCCGATCGCCAGCTCGATCGGAAGCCGATCCTGCTCGCCCGCGACCGTCAGGTCGGCGACCGTTGCCGCGGGGCCGGTGATGTTCGCTCTCAGCGACGTCCCTGCGACGGCATGGTTGACGATGTCGCCGATCTTGTTGAAAGCGGCGTAGGACCGTGGGGTGCCCAACTCACCCGCGACGCCGACCGGCAGCACCCAAGCTTTGTCGTCCTTGCTGGTCACGAGCGATCGCAGAGGCGGCGTGCTGATGAAGTCCTGCAGCATCACGACATCTCGGGTGTCCTGGCGCAGCGTGTCCACCAGCTTGCCGTAGACGGCTTCGTCGGCGCGGCCGAGCCCCTTGTCGTCGGTCAGGACCACCAGCAGCAGGTCTTCTGAGCCCGATTCGTGAAACGCCTCCGTCATCTTTCGAGCGGTGACGCTCGATGGCGCATCGCTGGGCAAAATGGCGAGCGGATGCTTCTGGGCCATCTCGTTCAGCGATGGGAACGTCAGGGGCAGAGCGACCGCAATCGCCACCCAGAGCCCTATCACTACCCAAGGCCACCGCACCACAAAAGCGGCTAGCCGTTGCATATCGCGCTCACCCCCGGTCGGCGCTGTTGTGTGCGCCCGCCGGCGACGCTCGCCGACGCTCTATCAGAA
The DNA here is from genome assembly GCA_035552835.1 of Mycobacterium sp. Taxonomy (GTDB): domain Bacteria; phylum Actinomycetota; class Actinomycetes; order Mycobacteriales; family Mycobacteriaceae; genus Mycobacterium. The sequence continues at coordinate 6,875 of DASZKQ010000349.1, forward strand.
AAGCTCTAGCCATCAATGCGCTCGTCGCTATGCGACGCGTCCCCAGTGCCCGCTATCGGCAACCCGCACGCACACGGACTTCATCGCCTCCATGTAGCGGGTGACTGATTTCAGGGCGACCGGGTTATCGGGATACATGATCGCCATGACGGTGCCCTCGCGATACCGGAACACATAGATGGTCAACTGATAAGAAAACCGGCCGTCCGGATAGATTCCGATATTGTCCGCAAGACCAAGATCGCCAGCCGCGAGAATTGCGTTGAGCGGCGCAGCGCCGCCATGCAGGAAGTTCGACACCGGAAAGTTCGGCTCCGGCCACTTCAGCCACGGCGCCAACTCCAATACGCGGTAATACGGCACCCTCGCCATGTCGAGACCTGAATCGAACGAAGACTGCGCCGCCCACGCGGCATCGTTGAAAGAGGCTGCAGCTATTGGCACGGTGATCGGGATCAAGCCGGTGAACCAGCCCTGCGTCATGAAGTTGTCCGAGGCTGTGCGCGAATCCCTAGGAGTAAGTCCGTAGTACGTCAGAGCGCCGGTGAATTCGTGTTCTACCAGGGCAAGGCAGGCGAACAAGCCGCCGACGAAGCGCGCGCCGGCCGCCGTGCAGGCTGATTCGAATCGCTCCGTCTGCTGTGCGTCCATCAGGAGTTCGGAGGCCATGTAACTGCTACTGGACTCCGACGGGTTACCCAGCGGGAGTGGGAATTCAGGAAAACTACGATTGTTGTTCTCGGCGAAGTCAATCCACGCGCGTACCTCAGGCGAATCTACGGTTAACGTTGACGTGTACTCGCGTTCGCGGGTACAGAAGTCGTCGAAGCTGCCGGCATCGGGAAGCGCAAGGGGCTCACCGCTTCCGCTGAATGCCGAATACATTCCGTTGGCCTCCAGCATCGTTGTGCCGATCAACGTCGCGTCTCCGTGGACATGATCCATGGCGGCAAAGAACGTGAAGTGGCTCTCGTTTTGGATGATCCCGAAGGTGAAGCAACCCCACTCCAGCGGATTCGGTATGCCCACGACATGGGCGTGTATTTCGTCGACCGTCATGTTCCCATGATCGATCGGCGCGAATTCAATATCGGCAGGATCGCTGATGGAATGCCTTATGAACTCCCCGTCACCGGTGTGCTCGAACCAACTGCGGAACGTGTCATGCCGACGCAGGTATGCGTTGAGGGCGTGATCCATGGCAGAAACATCACACTGGCCCGGTACGTCACAGCTAGCGATGATTTGCCGGGAAAAGTTCAGCCCCACGGCCGTCCGTTCACAATGGTTACGGAGATGTTGGCCCTGCATATAGCTGACCGGCACAGAACTGACCGGCGCTTGTCGAACCTTTTCGATAGCCGGGGCCGTCGGGTGCCACGAGGTGAGAGAGCCTGGGGTCAACGTCCATTCATCGAGTGAGCCGACTGTAATCTTCCCGATGCGCAAAACTTCCTCCTCGGTTTGAACGGCTCAGGTCCGGCCACGCTGGCGGCGACACCAAGATAACCCTCCCGGCGGTCACCGTCGCCCCGCACGCGTGGACACGCCGACGAGTAGGCTCACCGATGCGGCGGGCCGTCGCAGAGATGGAACGGTGCGGCGTGGCATCCAGGTAGGCGGCCATGCCTCGCGATAGGGTGCCCGTGACCGCGCTGCACTTGCAATACTGGCCGCCGCAAGTTAAATCTGTCGCGCACCGGCCCGCCCGCGGGAATCGAATCTTCACTGGCCAAGGCAGGGAGGACAACGGCATGGCATCTGTCGAAGGTCAGCAGCAGCAGGCGTCGGGTTTTGCGATCGTCGGCTATGCGGCGCGTTTTCCGGGTGCCGCGGATGCGGACGAGTTTTGGGATGTGCTGCGGCAAGGCCGGGATGCGGTATCGGAGGTGCCCGAGGACCGGTGGGATGTCGACGAATTCTTCGACCCGGATCCCGATGCGCCCGGGAAGGTTGTGACCCGTCGGGCAGGTTTCGTCGATGACGTGACGGGGTTCGACGCGCCGTTTTTCGGTATGTCGACGCGCGAGGTCAGGTTCCTGGACCCGCAGCATCGGATACTGCTGGAAACGGCGTGGCGGGCGGTGGAGCATTCCGGCACCGCGCCAACGGATTTAGCGAACACCAACACCGGCGTGTTCATCGGTTTGGCCACGCATGACTACCTGGGAATGGCATCGGGCGAGCTGACTTACGCCGAGATCGAAGCCTATATGGCAATCGGGACCTCGGCCTCCGCAGCAGCGGGTCGGATCAGCTACCGGTTGGGGCTGCAGGGCCCCGCGGTCGCCGTCGACACGGCGTGCAGCTCGTCGTTGGTGGCAATCCATCAGGCGTGCCAGGCGCTGCGCTCGGGGGAGTGTGACCTCGCGCTGGCCGGCGGCGCGAACGTCCTGCTCAGCCCGGCGACCATGATCACCTTTTCCCATGCGCACATGCTCGCGCCCGACGGCCGTTGCAAGACATTCGATGCGGCCGCGGACGGCTACGTGCGTGGTGAGGGTTGCGGTGTCATTGTCGTGAAGCGGCTTGAAGACGCCATCCGCGACGGCGACCGGATTCGGGCCGTGATCCGAGGCAGCGCGATCAACCAAGATGGCGCATCGGGTGGTTTGACGGTGCCGAATGGCATTGCCCAGCAACGGGTTATCACCGAAGCGCTCAAGCGCGCCGGCATCACACCCGGCGACGTCGGATACCTGGAGGCGCATGGGACTGGGACATCGCTGGGCGATCCGATCGAGGCCCAGGCCGCAGGTGCGGTGCTCGGCGCGGGGCGCGAGGCGAGCCGGCCGCTGTTGATGGGCTCGGTGAAGACCAATATCGGGCATCTGGAAGCAGCCGCCGGGATCGCGGGCGTGATCAAGGTCATCCTGTCGCTCGAGCACGAGTTATTGCCGCAGCACTTGCACTTTCGCAATCCGTCGCCGCACATTCCCTGGGACCGGCTAGGGGTGGAGGTGGTGAAGGAGGCTACCGCCTGGAAACGCAACGGGGGGCCCCGCGTTGCGGGAGTCAGTTCGTTCGGGTTCGCTGGGACCAACGCGCACGTCATCCTTGAGGAAGCACCTGCTGAAGTAGGCCAGGTCGCTGCGGCACCGGGTCCGGTCGACCAACCCGCAGACAGACGCTTCAGCGTACTTCCGCTATCAGCGCGCACGCCCGCCGCACTGTTACAGATCGCTGATCAATACCGAAGCTGGTTGAGCACGCACCCGGAAGCCACCTTGGCGGACGTGTGTTTTACCTCCGGGGTGGGTCGAGCACACTTCGAGCACCGGGCCGCGTTGGTGGTCAATTCGAAGGAGTCCGCCAGTGAGTTGCTCGGTGCGCTCGCGGACGACCGCCCGGCACCTGGTCTGGTGCGCGGAGTATCCGATGACACGCCGAAGACGGCGTGGCTGTTCACCGGTCAAGGCAGCCAGTACGTCGGCATGGCGCGGGAGCTGTTCGACACCGAGCCGGTGTTCGCCGAGACACTGACCCGGTGCGCCGCGGCGGTCGCTGGCCTTCTCGAAAAACCATTGCTGGACGTCATTTTCGATGTGGATGGCACGGATAGCGAAGAAACGTTGCGGCAGACCTCCTACGCGCAGCCCGCCCTGTTCGCGGTGGAGATGGGCCTGGCCCGCCTCTGGCAGTCACGGGGCTTCGAACCCGACGTCGTGCTGGGCCACAGCGTCGGCCAGTACTCAGCGGCCTGCGTCGCGGGCGTGTTCAGTCTCGAAGACGGAGCGCTGCTGATGGCCGAGCGCGGCCGCCTTTTCGGCAGTTTGCCTGCGGGCGGTCGGATGGTCGCGGCGTTCACTGCCGCCGAGCGCGTCGAGAGACTCACCGACGAACTCCCAAATCTGTCGGTAGCCGCCTACAACGGTGCCAATACCGTACTGTCGGGACCCGCGCAGGATCTGGACCAGGCGGTGGCCAGGTTGACAGCCGACGGCGTCCGGTGTGACTGGCTAGACACCAGCCACGCGTTCCACTCGGCACTGCTGGATCCGATTCTCGACGATTTCGAATCTTATGCAGACCGGTTCAATTTCAGTTCGCCACAACGGATTTTGGTGTGCAACCGCACCGGCGCTGCGCTCGGCCGGAGCGTGAAACTCGATGGCGCCTATTGGCGTCGCCACGCGCGCCAGCCGGTGGAATTCGCCAGGAGCGTGCGCACGCTGGCCGACCTGAGTTGCAAAGTGCTGCTGGAGATCGGCCCGCAACCGGTGCTCACTGCCGCAGCTCTGCGGGCATGGCCCGACCCGGCCACCGCACCGCGGGCTATCGCGTCGTTGCGCCGAAACACCGCCGACCACCGGCAGATCACCGAAGCACTTGCTGACGCGTACGTCCTGGGCCACTTGCCCGATTTCGCCGCTGTCCGGCAGGGACCGGCGCGAAAGCTCGACCTGCCGACCTATCCGTTCCAGCACCGCCAGTACTGGTATCGCGACAAACGAGTGCTGCCCAGTCAACACTCCCACGCCGCGACGAGCGAAGCCGTCCAGCTTCTTGAGGACGGCCGGATCGAAGAACTCGCCGCGCTCCTTGACGGTGCGAGCCGGGATCATCAGACCGTTGATGTGCTGACAAGGCTTGCCGCACAACACAACCAACAGCGCGAAACCCAATCGACTGCAGACGACCACTACCAGATTCGCTGGGAGAAATCCACTGCCAGAGTCTCAGATGCGCAAGCCGGCGAGGAATCTACCTGGCTTCTCATTGGCGCTAATCCCGAAGCGGTTCAGCCGTTGGTCGACGCGCTCACCGCCCGCGGGCACCAGCATTCGATACTCGGGTTGCCCGTGTCCGACACGGACGAGGAACAGCTCGTGGTCGCGTTGCGCGCTGCGGTGGCAGACGAACCGACGCTACGTATCGTGCATGTCGCGGCCCTCGACTCCGAGACCGCACCATCGATGCGGTCGCTGATGCGGATGCAACACCAAGTCCTGGGCGGAACACGGCGACTCTTCCGCGCGGCGGTTGCTGCTGAACTGCGCAGACCTATCTGGCTGGTAACCCGTGGCGCACAACGAGTCACTGACGCAGATACCGTGTCACCGGATCAGAGTTGCCTATGGGGATTTGGTCGTGCCGTCTCGCTGGAGCTTCCGCAAGTGTGGGGCGGACTGGCGGATCTGGCTGAAGGCACTGCCGACGAATGGTCGCGGTTCATCAACCAGGTGGTGGCTGCACCGCGTGGCTCGGCCATTAGGGAAGACCAACTGGCCTTGCGTGATCAAACGGTCTATGTTCCCCGGCTGGTTCGACGGGTTGCGCAGCCGAGCGCAACGCCGCTGGCACTGCGCGATGACGCAACGTATTTGGTGACCGGAGGGCTCGGGTCGGTAGGGCTGGAAATCGCCGGATACCTGGCCGCGCATGGCGCCCGGCATCTGGTGCTGACCGGTCGACGCTCGCCCAGCGATGCCGCGCAACGGCGCATCGATGCGCTACGCGAACAGCACGGTTGCGAGTTACTGGTCGTCGCTGCCGATGTCTCCGATGCGCACGACGTCGCACGCCTGCTAGCCACCGTGCAGGCCGAGCTACCGCCGTTGGCCGGCATCGTCCATGCCGCAGGGGAGATCGGTACCACCCCGCTGAGCACCCTCGACGATGCCGAAGTAGATCGCGTTTTCGCCGGGAAGGTCTGGGGTGCTTGGCATTTAAGCGAAGCAGCCGCTGACCTACAGCTGGACTTCTTCCTGAGCACCTCATCGATCGCCTCAGTATGGGGCGGGTTCGGTCAAACCGCCTATGGCGCGGCTAACGCCTTCCTCGACGGGCTGGCCTGGCGGCTGCGCGCGCAGGGCGTCGCTGGGATCAGCGTTAATTTCGGTCCGTGGTCGGCGGGCATGGCCAACGAGGAGGCTCGCGCGCGACTGAATAAGCGCGGGGTCCGGACATTGTCACCTGCCGATGCACTGGCGGGTCTGGCGGATGTCATGGCGGCTTCTTCCGCCCAGGGGGCAGTACAAGGCCCCGTACAAGGAATAGTGGCCCGGATCGACTGGGCCCGTTTCCTGCCGCTCTACCAGCAGGCGGGCAGGCGGGCATTCCTGGCGGAGTTGGAGCGCGAGGTGCCAGACACGGCACCGCCCGTAACGCCGTCTGGGAAGACCCAGCTGGTCGAACGGCTCACCAACGCTCCGGTACAGCAGCGCAAAAAAATTCTGACGGACTACCTGCGTGACGCGGTCGCGGAGGTGACGCGCGTCGACGCCGCAGAGATCCGCGAGGACGCCGGATTCTTCGATCTCGGCATGGATTCGCTGATGGCCGTCGAATTGCGCCGCCGCATCGAGCAAGGAGTGGGCAAGGAGATACCGGCCACTCTGGCGATGGATCACCCACGTCTGTCCGACGTCGTGGATTACCTGCTCAGCGACGTGCTCGGGCTCAGCGAGCAGGCGTCCGCCAGGTCAGGGCCTCAGCTGGCCTCGCTGGCGACGACGCGCACGGACGACCCGATCGCGATCGTCGCGGTGTCGTGCCGTTTCCCCGGCGCGCCCGATCCAGAAGCTTTCTGGGAGGTGTTGTCCGGCGGTGTCGATGCGATCCGGGAAGTCCCGGAAGACCGATTCGACATAGACGAGTTTTACGACCCCGATCCAGAGACGCCGGGCAAGATCTACAGCCGCTTCGGTGGATTTCTCGACGGAATCGACGGATTCGACCCGGAATTCTTCGGTATCTCCCCGCGCGAGGCTGTCTGGATCGAGCCGCAGCAGCGGCTGATGCTCGAAACTGCGTGGGAGGGCTTGGAACGCGCCGGGTATTCCCCGGAGGCGTTGCGCGGCAGCCGAACCGGCATCTTCGTGGGGGTGGCTGCCAACGAGTATGCGCATCTGCTGTCCGCTGAGTCGGTCGACAAAATCGAGCCCTACTTCATCACCGGCAATGCACTCAATGCTATTTCCGGCCGGGTTGCCTTCGCGCTCGGACTAGAAGGGCCGGCAGTGGCGGTCGATACCGCGTGCAGCTCGTCATTGGTGGCCGTCCATCAGGCCTGCCAGGCATTGCACTCCGGTGACTGCGATGTGGCGTTGGCCGGCGGTGTGAATGTCTTGCTGAGTCCGATAACCGTCATCGCCGCCTCACGCGCCAGGATGCTTTCCCCCGTTGGGCGATGCAAGACCTTCGACGCCTCGGCCGACGGCTATGTGCGCAGCGAAGGCTGCGGAATTCTGGTGCTCAAGAGGCTGAGCGACGCGGTGCGCGACGGCGATCGGGTTTGCGCGGTCATCCCGGGCAGCGCGGTCAATCAAGACGGCGCTTCTAGTGGTTTGACGGTGCCCAATGGTGGTGCACAGCAACGGCTTATCGCCACGGCGTTGGCCCGCGCCGGTCTCGCCGGTGGCGATGTTGACTACCTTGAGGCGCACGGGACGGGTACCCCGCTGGGCGATCCGATCGAGGTGCAGGCGGCCGGGGCTATTTATGGTGCCGCTCGTGACGCCGACCGGCCGTTGCTGATGGGATCGGTGAAGACCAACATCGGCCATCTCGAGTCGGCATCAGGGGCCGCCGGTCTGATCAAGGTCGTGTTATCGCTGCAGCACGGAGTGCTGCCGCAGAGCCTGCACTTTGAGAAGCCGTCGCCCCATATCCCGTGGGACTCGTTGCCGGTACGGGTCGTGCATAAGGCGATTCCGTGGCACGCCAACGGCAGGCCGCGGCGCGCCGGCGTGAGTTCCTTCGGGTTCACCGGCACGAACGCGCATGTGCTGATCGAGGAGGCGCCACTACAAGTGGCGACCGACGACGAACACCCGGCCGGCGATCTCGCGGTGGCCTCAGAGTCGGACACTCAAGACCAACCGGTCAATGTGTTGGCGCTGTCCGCGCGGTCGCCGCAGGCGCTGGTGGCTTTGGCGCAGCGTTATGGGTCCTGGTTGAACACCCACCCAGAGGCCGACATCGCCGATGTGTGCCTCGGGGCCGGGGCGGGGCGTTCGCATTTCGACCATCGGGCCGCGCTGGTCGTGGACTCGGTCCAGGGTTCCCGCGAGCTCCTGGCCGAGTTGGCCGAGAACCGGCTGCGACCCGGTGTGATACGTGGCGAGTGCACTGACCGGCCGACGACGGCGTGGTTGTTCACCGGGCAGGGCAGCCAGCATCCGGGGATGGCGCGCGAGTTGTTCGACGCTGAGCTGGTTTTCGCAGAAACCGTGACACGCTGCGCGGACGCGGTCAGCGGGATCTTGCCGCGCCCGTTGCTGGAGGTGCTGTTCGCCACCGGCGGTGAGGCCGGAGAAACACTGCGGCACACGTCGTTTGCGCAGCCGGCGCTTTTCGCCGTCGAGATGGGTCTGGCCCGGCTGTGGCAGTCGTGGGGCATCGAGCCCGACGTGGTGCTGGGGCACAGCGTGGGCCAGTACGCGGCGGCGTGTGTGGCCGGGGTTTTCAGCCTCGAGGACGGGGCACGGCTAATGGCCGAGCGCGGCCGGCTATTTGGCAGTCTGCCCGAAGGTGGGCGCATGGTCGCGGTGTTCGCCGATCCCAAGCACGTCGAGGAGATCGCCAACGAATTCGCT
>DASZKQ010000350.1:0-2281 GCA_035552835.1 Mycobacterium sp.
TACCTGCGTGGTGGTGATGCGCTGCGCGACGTCAAGTCCGGATGGAAGGTGGCCGAGGCGCTTCCGGCCAACCGGGTAGCCGGGGTTGCGGCCGAAGATGTCAACGCCGCGGTGCTTGCCGGGCTGGCCGAGGGGGTCAGCGCGCTGGTGATCCGGGTTGGGGAGTCCGGTGTGGCACCCGAGCAACTCGAGAAGGTGCTCGACGGCGTGTATCTGAGCATGGCGCCGGTGATCCTCGATGCCGGTGCCGACTACCGGGCAGCGTGCGACGCCCTGCTGGCGTTGGTGGCCGAGGTTGAACCCGACCAGCGCGCGACGCTGTCGGTCGACCTGGGGGCAGACCCGCTGACCGCGTCGCTCAGCGACCGCCCGACCCCGTCGATCGCGGAAGTCGTCGGCGTCGCCAAGCAGGTGGCCGGCAGCCATGGTGTGCGGGCGGTCACCGTCGACGGGTCCGCCTTCCACAATCTGGGCGCCAATACGACGTGGGAACTCGCCGGCAGCGTGGCGGCCGCGGTGGCCTACCTCCGGGTGCTCACCGAGTCCGGTCTACCGGTCGCCAAGGCTCTGGGTCAGATCAGTTTCCGGCTGGCTGCCGACGACGACCAGTTCATGACGATCGCCAAGGTGCGGGCGCTGCGCCAGCTGTGGGCGAGGGTCGCTGAGGTCGTCGGCGCGCCGGAAAGTGGCGGGGCGGTCGTGCACGCCGAGACGTCGTTGCCGATGATGACCCAGCGCGACCCCTGGGTGAACATGCTGCGAACGACGTTGGCCGCGTTCGGTGCTGGAGTGGGCGGCGCCGACACCGTGCTGGTGTTTCCATTCGATGTGGCGATTCCAGGCGGCTTTCCAGGCATGGCGACCAGCTTCGCGCGCCGAATGGCCCGCAACATTCAGCTGCTACTGCTCGAAGAGTCGCACGTCGGCCGGAGTCTGGACCCGGCGGGCGGATCGTGGTTCGTCGAGGACCTGACCGAACAGCTGGCTCAGCAGGCCTGGCAGCATTTTCAGTCCATTGAGAAACACGGCGGATTCGTCGACGCGCGTGACTACATCGCCGACCAGATCGGTGAGATAGCGGCACGGCGCACCGACGACATCGCGCATCGCCGGACTGCCATCACCGGCGTCAACGAATACCCGGACCTGGGTGAACCTGCTCTGCCGCAAAATGATTCGCAGCATTCGCCGCTCGCGGCGGGTAACCTGGTGCGCTATGCCGCCGCGTTCGAAGCGCTGCGGGACCGTTCCGATACCTATCTGGCCCGCACGGGTTCACGCCCGCAGGCGCTGCTGTTGCCGCTGGGCCCGCTGGCCGAGCACAATATCCGGGCGACGTTCGCGGCGAACCTGCTGGCTTCCGGAGGCATCGAGACGGCCAACCCGGGAACAGTCGACGCCGACGGGGTCGCCAAGGCTGTCGCCGATGCCGGCTCGCCGACCGTGGCGGTTATCTGCGGCACCGACGGCCGCTACGGCACCGAGGCGGCGGCGATCGTCGAGGCGGCACGGCGCGAAGGGGTCTCGCACGTCTGCCTGGCCGGGTCGCAAAAAGCAGTAGCGGACACAGATCCGAAACAACAGCCCGACGAGTTTCTGACCATGAAAATCGACGCGGTGGAAGCTCTTTCGAGCCTGCTAAGCCGGTTAGGGGCGTAGCGACGATGACGACCACCGCGCCTGTTCTGGGCAGCTTCTCCGATGTCCCATTGCACAGTGAACGCACCGTGCCACCGTCGACCGAAGCCGCAGTGGAAAAACACGTTGCGGCCGCGGCGGCCGCGCACTGGTATACGCCCGACCAGATGGTGTGGCACACGCCGGAAGACATTCAGGTCAAACCGGTGTACATCGCCGCCGACCGCTCAGCTGTCGAGGCCGAAGGCTATCCGCTGAACACTTTTCCCGGTGAGCCGCCGTTCGTGCGCGGGCCGTACCCGACGATGTATGTCAACCAGCCGTGGACAATCCGCCAGTACGCCGGGTTTTCCACGGCCGCGGAGTCCAACGCGTTCTACCGCCGCAACCTCGCCGCCGGGCAGAAGGGTCTGTCGGTTGCGTTCGATCTGGCTACCCACCGTGGCTACGACTCCGACCATCCACGCGTTCAAGGTGACGTTGGAATGGCCGGTGTGGCAATCGATTCCATTCTCGACATGCGCCAGCTGTTCGACGGCATCGATTTGTCCGCGGTATCGGTGTCGATGACCATGAACGGCGCTGTGCTGCCGATCCTGGCGCTGTACGTGGTGGCCGCCGAGGAGCAGGGGGTGCCGCCGGA
>DASZKQ010000351.1:0-1862 GCA_035552835.1 Mycobacterium sp.
CCGCAACTCACGGTTTTGTCGATCGCGCCGCTGCTGGCCAGCACAATCCGCGCGGTATTCGAAAACGGTTCGGTCACAGGGCTATTCGACGGGGACGCGTAGATGGCAAATGAGGCCATCATCTATCACAACCCCAAATGCAGTACATCGCGAAAGACGCTGGAGTTGCTGCGCGACAGTGGCATTGAGCCCAAGATCGTGCAGTACCTCAAGACACCGCCGTCCCGTGCCGAGCTGGTAAGCATGATCCGCGACGCCGGAATCGATTTGCGCAGCGCGGTCCGCAAACGCGAGCCGCTGTACGCTGAGCTCAACCTGGCCGACGCGAGCGACGACCAATTGCTGGACGCCATGGCCGAACATCCCATCCTCATCGAAAGGCCGTTTGTCGTCACACCGATAGGCACGCGGCTGGCCCGTCCGATGGACAGGGTGCGCGAAATCCTGTGAGACCCGGGTTATGCGGAGCCGCGGTCGTGGTCCTGGCTTTGACGGCGTTGTCGGTCGGGTGTGGACCGAAAAATCCTGATTACCAGTCGATTTGGACAACGGCAACGACGACGACGACGTCGACTGAAGCGCCGGTACCGTTCGCGCAGTATCTGGAAAGCAGCGGGGTAACCGGAGAGGCGGTAGCGCCCGACAAGCTGACCGACTTGACCGTGTCGATCCCGATACCGCCGGGCTGGGAGAAGGTCGAGAAACCGAATATGGCGCCCACCACGGAGGCGATCGCCAAGGGTGGCAATTTTCCTGCGGCCATGTTGATGGTGTTCAAACTGAACGGTGATTTCGACCCCGCCGACGTGGTCAAGCATGGCAACGCCGATACCACGCTCGCGGAGAACTTCAAACTGCTCGACCAGTCCGGCGCCAACTTCAACGGCTTTCCGTCGTCGATGATTGAAGGCAGCTACGACCTCAAGGGGGAACGGCTGCACACCTACAACCGGATCGTGATTCCCACCGGTCCAGCGCCCGCTCGCCAGCGCTACCTGGTCCAGCTCGCAGTCACCAGCCTGGCCGAGCAGGCCGCCCCCGACGCGGCCGACATCCAGGCGATCATCCACGGATTGACCGTCGCCGCCAAGTGAAGCCCCGGCGGAGCCGATCTGCGCTGCCACCGCATTAATGTGTTTGCCATGACCTCATGGACCGCCGCGGATCTGCCCTCGTTCGCCGGACGCACCGTCATCGTGACCGGCGCCAACAGCGGCTTGGGCGCGGTGACCGCTCGCGAGCTGGCCCGGGTCGGTGCCCAGGTCGTCCTCGCCGTGCGCAACACCGGGAAGGGCGAAGCCGCCGCCCGGGACATGACCGGAGACATTGAGGTGCGTCGACTCGACCTGCAGGATCTGGCATCGGTGCGGCAGTTCGCCGACGGGGTGGATACCGTCGACGTCCTGATCAACAACGCCGGTGTGATGGCCGTGCCGCACGCGGTGACCGCCGACGGCTTCGAGAGCCAGATCGGCACCAACCATCTCGGACATTTCGCGCTGACCAACCTGCTGTTGCCCAAGATTACCGACCGCGTGGTGACCGTGTCGTCGCTGGCGCACTGGGCGGGCTACATCAGCCTTCGAGACCTGAACTGGACGTCGCGGCCCTACTCGGCGTGGGTAGCCTACGGCCAGTCCAAGCTCGCCAACCTGCTGTTCACCAGCGAGCTGCAGCGGCGCCTGGCGGCGGCCGGCTCGCCGTTGCGTGCGCTGGCCGCGCATCCCGGTTATTCGCGCACCAACCTGCAAGGGCATTCCGGTCGCAAACTCGACAATGTGCTGATGGCGATCGGTAACCGGCTGGCCAGCGACGCCGACTTCGGCGCCCGGCAAACGCTGTATGCCGCCTCCCAGGATTTA
>DASZKQ010000352.1:0-10430 GCA_035552835.1 Mycobacterium sp.
CGCATCGCCATCTGCACCCGGGCCGGGGTGGAGAAGTCGTCGTCGGCGCCGTCGAGGTGGAAGCCCTCACGCCGCGCCGCGTACCAGATCCATCGCAGGAAAGTCGAGCGCGCCGCGCCGTCATCGGCGGGCGACTTCAACCCGATGGTGACGCGGTACTCGCCGCTGCCGGCGGCCACCGCGGTCGGTGTGCTGTCGGGCTTGCGTTGCGGCAGCGTGCCGGCAACCCGCGATAGCAGACGTCGCACCCGGTCGGGCGGGTCGGCAGGAGAAAACGTCGTGGTTATCGATAACTGGTGTGCGCCGTGCGGGCGGCTGAGATTCGTAAACGAGGTAGCGGCGAGCACCGAATTGGGTGTGATCTGCAATCCGCGGTCGGTTTGGATGTGAACGGCGCGCCAGTTCGCTTCCACGATGCGTCCCCGCGCCGCCGGGGTGTCCAGCCAGTCGCCGATCCGGAAGGGTTGCTCGAACAACATGAACAAGCCCGACACGATCTGGCCGACGGAATTCTGCAGCATCAAGCCGATGACCACCGAGGTAACGCCGAGCGCGGTGAACAAGCCACCGACACGCACTCCCCAGACGTAGGAGAAGATCAGCGCCAGTCCCACCGCGATCAGCAAAAGCCGTGTTACGTCGCGAAATATCGTCGGCACCCGCTGGCGAAAAGAGCCCTGCGGAGCGCCCTCAAACATCGTGGCGTTCAGCCCGGACAACAGCAGCACCAGCACCAAAAAGCCCAATACCGTCGCGAGTACCCGCACCGAGGTGACTTGCTCCGGAACCTCCACCACCTTGGTCAACAGCAGCAATAGCGCTGTCAGCGGAACCAGATAGTTGCGCAGCAGGTTGACCGGTCGGGCCAGAGCGCTGCGCCTACGGGCGAGGACCTGGTGCAATTCGGTCAGACCGATCAGCGTGACGGGCAGTCCGACGATTAGCCCGGCGGCCCAGTAAAGCCAGACTGGCTCAATGAATTTCACTTTCGCTCCGCCAATCGCCAGATCGGCTGCTCCACGCCGCCCACCGTAATGCTGCCTGCGGGCGTGAACTGCCGAATGTCATGTACCGCCTCGTATACCCCGGAGGTGACATAGATTCCCGACTCCCTTGCACCGCTGTGCATCTGGTGGGCGAGGTTGACGGCGGCGCCCCACATGTCGTAGATGACGCTGGTCCGGCCGACCAGTCCACTGATCACGTCGCCGGTGTTAACGCCGGCCCGAAGACTCAGGTGGTGGCCCGTCCGGCTGTTGAATCGCTCGATAATGCGTTGCATCTCCACGGCGAAATCGACGGTTCGGGGCACGCTGTCCAGCCGCGGAACGTTCAAGCCGCAGCTGGCGAGGTAACCGTTGTGCACGGTGCGAATCGGCTCGACGCCAAAGGTTTCCGCTGCTGAATCAAGTTCCCGGACCAGCGTGTCGACAATCCCTACCAACTCGTCCCCGGACAGTTCGTTGGAGAGCTCATCGAGGCCGACGATGTCGGCGAAGATAACAGTGACGTCCTGGTGCTCTTGCGAGATGGTCTGTTCGCCTTCACGGTAGCGCCGCACGACCGGCTCGGGCATCAACGACAGCAGCAGACGGTCGTTTTCCCTGCGCTGTTCGGTAAGCAGCTCATCTTTGATCTCCAGATTCCGGCTCATCTCGTTGAAAGCGACAGTGACATCTCCGATCTCGTCACGCGATGTCACCGGTATCGCGATGTCGTAATTCCCCGCGCTGATCTCCTGCGCGCCGGCCTGCAGCCGCCGGAGGGGCCGCACGAATATCTGGGCGACCAGCATTGCCGCCACGCAGATGACGAAAACCATCGCCGTGACGGTCAATATCAGCGTCCGGGTGAATGATTTGATCCGGGCGTAGGCTTCGGCGGTGTCCCTAGTCGCCACGATCGACCAGCGCAGGTCCGAATTCGGCACTGATAACGGCGCGTAGGCCGCCAGTTCCTTGTCTCCTATGTAGCCGGTATCGATAACCGTTCCGCTCTGCCCGCGTTGGGCGGCGCGAACAGCGGCGGTCGCGACGGGCTGGACCAGCGTCGTGCCGTGCCACGTGATCGCTTTTTCGACGATGTCGGGTGGGGTGCCCGCCGCCACGGCTTCGCGCTGGTATTTCTTGGGGTCCTCCAAGAACAACCGCGAATCAGAACGCATCAAGTTGTCCGGTCCGGCCAAATACGTCTCCCCGGTCTCTCCCATGCCGGCTGCTTTCCAGTGCTTGTCGGCAGTCATGACCCGGTTGACTTTCGAGATCGGTAACGGCAGCGCCAGCACACCCGCCGTCTTGCCCGCCGCAGTGATCGGCGAAACCAGCCATGCGACGGGCGCCCCGAGTGCAGCCTGAAACGGCTGGAAGTCGGTGATCCACACGAAGGCCACTGAGTCGGCGGCCATTGCCTTTTCATAGGCGCCGCGCAAGTTGGACTCCCGATACGGACCGGTCAGGATATTGGTGCCCAGCGCGGGGCCTTTGTTAACGCTGTAGACCAGGTTGCCCCGAGCGTCGAGCAGCGTTGCGTCGCGGTATTCGAAGCGGGTCGCGATCTCGCGAAAGTAGTTGTTGAAACGGGCATTCGCGGCCGACCATGCGCTGCCGTCGCCGGGGTCGTCGGGCGTGTTTGAGGTGCCGAACGACGGGACGGTGTAATGAACCTGAAGATACTTCTGGGCGTTATTGTCCGGCAGCACCGCGTTGAGGCTCAACTTATCGCCGGTCGCCCGCTGCATCGGTTTGATCAGCTTGTCGTTGTAGAAGTTCACCAGCGACTGCTGTTGGCCCGGGTCGATCGTCGCGTTGGCGAGTTCGTCGAAGCCGGCGCTGAACGCCTGCACCGCCTCGACGGCGGTCGAACCGCTGCTGTACACGACCAGCGAATTCGTCAGGTCCGCGAACAGCATCTCCATTGCCCGCTTCTGTGCCTCACGCGCCTGGACGGCTCGTTCTTCGGCGGCGGGCAACAGGGCGTGACGTCCTGCTATGTACTCGACGACGCAGATCACCGCCAACGACGCAAGGCTGGATACCAGCAGCATCACCAAGATCTTGGACTGGATGCTGAGCCGGGACAACGGCCGTGGATACCGCCTGCCCTTACCGGCCGGGACCGTTTGCTCATCCGGCACCGGATCAGTTGAGCGCCGCAGCGTCAATCGGCTTCCTTTCGCTGACGGGCGTTAAAAGCCCAGATCACGCAGCAGCGTAACGCGAACGTTGTACTGAAATTGGATTTGCCGAAAACCGTTATCAACGCGCCATTGTGCAACCGAGCGCGACTCCATACCGTCGGCGGAGTGACACGCGTGTGCGTGGTGGGCAGCGTGAATATGGACATCGGGTTCGACGTCGACACACTGCCGCACCCGCGCGAGACGGTGCTGGCGGCGTCGTTCCGATCGACACCCGGTGGCAAGGGCGCCAATCAGGCGGTGGCGGCTGCGCGTGCCGGAGCACGCGTGCAGTTCGTCGGAGCCGTGGGTGACGACTCGGCGGCCGCAGCGTTGCGCAAGCACCTGACCGCGAACGGCGTGGGCACCGACGGACTCATTACTTTGCCCGGTCCCAGCGGCAGCGCAGTCGTCGTGGTGGACTCGGCCGGCGAGAACCTCATCGTCGTCGCGCCGGGCGCCAATGGTCGCCTGAAGATGGACTCCGCGGCGCGGCGCGGGCTCGTCACCGACTGCGATGTGCTGTTGCTGCAGTTGGAGATTCCGGTCATGACGGCCACAGCAGCTGCCCGCGAGGCCCGTTCGGCCGGAGCGACCGTCATCGTCAACGCCTCGCCGTCCGGGGGCGATCCAGCCGAGCTGGCTGAGCTGGCTGAGGCGACGGATGTGGTGGTGGTCAACGAAGCCGAAGCCGCGCAATGGGTTTGGCCGGTCCCGTACCGGGTGATCACTCGCGGCGCTCGTGGCGCCAGCTATGCCGGCGGCGGGACGGAGCTCACCGTTGTACCGCCGGCCGTAGAGGTAGTCGACACCTCCGGCGCCGGCGACGTGTTCGCCGGCGTGCTCGCCGCGGGCTGGTCCAACGGGCACGACTACGCGTTGCGCCGGGCTTGCGCCGCTGGCGCGCTGGCGACACTGGTGCCCGGCGCCGGGGATTGCGCACCGGATGCCGAGGCGATCGACGAAGCGACTTTGGCGAACTGATCAAATAGCAGAACCGGATGGATCGCGCCGCAAAGGAGACGCAATGCCGCCAACCCCTTCAGACCCGCAAGACAATGACCGCCCACGCCCGCCCGAGGGTGACTGGCTGGGAACGCAGTACCTGACGTTTCGACGCGAGGGGCCGTTCGCGATCGTGACGCTGGACCGTCCGGAAGCCCGTAACGCCATGACACCGGCGATGTACTTTGGCATCCGCTACGCGGTCTCGCGGGTCAACGCCGACGCTGATCTGGCGGGGCTGCTGATAACAGGGACCGGTGACGTGTTCGCGCCGGGCGGCGACCTGGGCGGCGGCGGGGCCGACAACTGGATGCATTTCGGATCAGCGTTGTCGCTGGACGTGACGCCGTTCGACACGCTGCGTAAGTCCGCCAAGCCGGTGGTCTCCGCGGTCAACGGCCTGTGCCAGGGCGGCGGGCTGCAAATCGCGATGTGCAGTGACGTCGCGGTGGTCAGCGAGCGGGCGACCTTCCGGGTTCCCGAGCTCTACCGCGGTATCGCCGACACCTATTACAGCCAGATGCTGGCGCGCATTGTGGGCCCGATCCGCACTCGAGATCTAATGCTGACCGGGCGGACGCTGACCGCGTCGGAAGCCGTCGAATGGGGCATGGTCGCGCGGATGGTGCCGCACGACGAGCTGATGACCGCCGCCAACGAGGTGCTGGCGCAATGTTGCCGTACTGCCCCGGGAGCCCGGCGCGTCGTCAAGTCCAGCCTGGATAACTACCTCGGGCTCTACGACCGCATCGGCATGGAAGCCAGCATCGAAAGCGCCGAGGCCGTCGAGGGTTTCGTCGCGTTCAGAGAACGCCGGTCCCCGAACTGGGTACATCCCGACCTGCGGATAGATGGACGGCTGTGAGCTGGCCCCAACCGCGACGTACGTCGTGGGCGATCGCCAGTCCGTCACCCGTTTGCAGTTCGGCCGCGGTCTGGCTCATCAGCACGCGACTGCGGTTGGGCGACAACAGGATCGACACGTAGTGATGCGGCGAACCCGCCACGAACACAAGACGGTTGACCCGAAGCAGCGCCGAACCGATCGCAGTGTTGAGCAGGCGCGCATTGCGTGGACCCGCGATCTCGGCGGTGATCTCATGTTGCATCCGATCGATGACAACGTCGGCGGTGGACAGCAACTCGTAGAGGGGTTTGCGCCGCAGCGCTGAGGTGGTCAGCGTGTCGGCGAGTTCGGTTGGCAGCCAGGCTTCGGTGACCATCAGCGGCTCGTGAGTTCTGCGCTCGCGCCGCACCCGCAGAATGTGCAATATTTCGGCGGTTACCCCGAGTGCGTCACCGATCGAGGGCGGGGGCGTTCGGGTGTCATGCTCAACCACGTCGATGGACGTCTGAAATTGCGCCTGCCGAAGACTGTCCATATACGAGCCGGCCGGCGGCAACTCATCGGGTCGGTCGCGTCGACGGACGAATGATCCGACGCCTTGCCGGCGTTCGATGTAACCCTGCTCGGAAAGGTCGGCTAGTGCCCGACGCACGGTAATGCGGGATACCCCGAACTGGTCGCAGAGTGCCTGCTCGGTGGGCAGCGCACCGCCGGGAGCCAGCGCGCCGCGCGCGATCTCGTCGTGCAGCACCAAGAAGAGCTGACGATGCAGCGGCACCCCGGCGCCGGTGCTCACCGGTACGACCACGCCGCCGGTCTCCTGGATGAGGACCAATGCTTTCACACTCCCTTGCCAGATCGATCAGGATTTGTTATATGTATATAACAAGCATACAACACGGATGGAGGGCTGACAATGACCGCGGTAGAGCCGACCGCCGCCACCGATCCGGACGGACCGACCGGACAGCTAGCCACCTGGGTCGCGGACTTAACGCTCGACGACGTCCCGCCCAACGTCGTCGAGCGGGCCAAACACCTGCTGCTCGACGGCATTGGTTGCGCCCTGATCGGTTCGCAACTGCCCTGGTCGCGGATCGCCACTGGCGCCGTTCTGGATCTGGAGAACAAGGGCGACGTCGTGGTGATCGGCACCGGACAGTCCACCAGCGGACCGGCGGCGGCGGTGCTCAACGGCACCTTCATCCAAGGGTTCGAGCTCGACGACTTCCACCCCATCGCGCCTGTGCACAGTTGCTCGCTGGTGATTCCCGCGCTGCTCTCGACGGCAAGCACGCAGTCGGAAGCCACCACCGGCGTGGACTTTCTGCTCGGGGCAATCGCCGGTTTCGAGGTCGGCCCTCGGGTCGGCTACACCTTGCACGGCACACAGATGCTTGACCGCGGCTGGCACTCCGGGCCGGTCTTTGGCACTCATTCCGCGGCGATGGCATCCGGCAAACTACGCAGGCTGTCACCGGCACAGTTGGAGGATGCCCTCGGGCTCGCGGGTACCCAGTCGGCGGGGCTGATGGCCGCGCAGTACGAGGCGATGAGCAAGCGCATGCACCACGGGTTCGCCGCCCGCAACGGCTTCTACGCCGCCGGGCTGGCCGCGGCGAACTACACCGGCATCAAGCGAGTCTTTGAGCGTGAATACGGGGGATTCCTCAGCGTTTTCGGTGAGGGTCACGACCCCGACTCGTCGCTGCTGACCGAGCAACTCGGTGAACGCTGGGAGACCAGCATCATCATGGTCAAATCCTACGCGGTCATGGGTGGATTGCACGGAGCCGTCGACGCGGCCCTGCAATTGCGGCAATCGGTTGCCGCCGAGGACATTTCGAAGATCGACATTACGGTCGGCGAAACGGTGTACAAGCATGGCTGGTGGAAGCCCGAGCGGCCGCTGACCGCGATCGGCGCCCAGATGAACATCGGCTACGCCACCGCCGCGGCACTGCTCGACGGAAACGCGCTGCCTGAGCAGTTCACCCCCGCGCGCCTCGACGCCGACGACATCTGGTCGCTGATCGATGTCACTGACGTCCACCTCGACGAATCACTCGCCGACGCCGACCTCACCGAACGGTTCCGCACCGACCTCGCGGTGACCACCCACGACGGCAGCGTGCACCAGGTCCGCGTCCTCGCACCCCACGGCGCGCCGGGGGACCCGGTCACCAACGACGAGCTGGTGACCAAGTTCCATGCCCTGGCCGACCGCGTCACCAGCCGCGACCGCGCCGACGCGATCGAACGCGCGGTAGTCGGCCTTGAAAATCTCGACGACGTCGGTGCTCTCGTTGATCTACTCGCCCCGCCGGTCGCGGGCGCACTCGACTGAAAGGGACGACAGATGACCACCACACCGGCCCGACAGAAATTGCGCGCCTTGCTCGACTGCGCCGAACTCATCGTCGCCCCAGGCGTTTTCGATGGGATAACAGCACATCTGGCTCGCCG
Organism: Mycobacterium sp.; assembly: GCA_035552835.1. GTDB lineage: Bacteria > Actinomycetota > Actinomycetes > Mycobacteriales > Mycobacteriaceae > Mycobacterium. The sequence continues at coordinate 7,494 of DASZKQ010000352.1, forward strand.
TACGGGCCAGGCGGCGGCGTATATGACCGGCGCCGGGGTGGCGGCGTCCGGGTTCGGTCTGCCGGACATCGGCCTGGTCACCGCCACCGAGATGGCCGAGCGCGCCCGGATGCTCGTCGACGTCCTAGGCGACGTCCCGTTGATCGCCGACGCCGACACCGGTTACGGCGCAACGATGAACGTGGTGCGCACCGTCGGTCTCTACGAGCGGGCCGGGGTCGCCGCAATCCAATTGGAAGACCAGGTGTTCCCGAAACGCTGTGGGCACCTGTCCGACAAACACGTCATCGACGCCTCGGCCTTCGAGCAGACTCTGGCCGCCGCGCTCGATGCTCGCGGTGACGACAACCTGCTTGTCGTCGCGCGGACCGACGCGCGGGCCCCGCTCGGGCTGGAGGCCGCAATCGAGCGGGCGAATCGGTACGCCCAGGCGGGCGCGGACATCATCTTCGTCGAAGCCCCGCAGAGTATCGAGGAGATCGAGCGCATTGCCCGCGATGTCGAGGCTCCGCTGCTGATCAATCTGGTGCTCGGCGGTATGACACCGCTGGAGTCGGCGACGCGACTGCAAGAACTGGGCTACGCCATCGCCATTCATCCGAGCAATCCGCTCGCCCGCGCGGTGCTGGGCATGCTGGACGGTCTGTGTGAGCTGAACGGGGACGGTGTTTCTCAGGTCGCTGATTACTTGCCCACCCGGCCCGCCGAGTTCTTCAACCTGGTCGGGATGGCGGACTGGCTCGCGCTCGACGCCAAATACGCACGCATGGAGGACCACCCATGAGTATGACCATCATTGAGAAAATCTTTGCCCGCAAAGCCGGCGTGGACAGGCTGACCGCGGGCGAGACTGTCGTTGTCGGCGTTGACATGACGGTGTTGATCGATCTGCAGTTCGCGACGATGTGGATCGAGCCGCTTCGCATTCACGATCCCGACAAGCTGGCGATCGTCATGGACCACGCGGTGCCCGCGCCGACCATCAAAGACGCCGCCGGCGGGCAGCACGCCCGAAAGTTCGCCGCCGAGTTCGGCATCGAGCGCTTCTACGACGTCGGCAGACACGGCATCTGCCACCAAGTCATCGCCGAGAACGGGCTAGCCCGGCCCGGAGAAATCCTGGCCTGCACCGACTCTCACACCTGTGCGGCCGGCGCCTACAATACCGCCGCCCGCGGTCTGGGCCCCGCCGAGGTGTACTCGATCATGTGCACGGGCAGTACCTGGTTTCAGGTCGCGCCGACGATCCGCTACCAACTCGAGGGCGTCAAACCCGACACTGTCAGCGGCAAGGACATCTTCTTGCACATCGCCAATGAGTATGGCGACGCCGCGAACCTGAACCTCGAGTTCGGCGGCCCCGGGCTGGCGAGCATCCCGATGCATGACCGTCGCACCATCGCCACCCAGGGTGCCGAAGTGTCGGCCGACTTCAGCACATTCGAGCCAGACGGGGTGCTGACGTCGTTCCTCGACGAGCGTGGCGTTACCGGATATGACGCTGCGGCACCGGATCCCGGTGCGACGTACCGAGAGGTGCGGCAAGTGGACCTGGCCGCACTGGAACCCTACGTGGCCCGGCCCGGCACGGTCAGCCGCAACGGCCTGCCGGTATCGCAGTTGGGCAGGCAGAAAATTGATCAGGCCTTCATCGGTTCGTGCGCCAATGGCCAACTCGAAGACCTCGAAATCGCCGCGGACGTGTTGCGCGGCAACACGGTTGCTGCCGGCGTCCGGCTGCTCGTCACACCGGCGTCACAGGTCGTCTACCGCGCGGCGATGCGGCTTGGCTACCTGCAGGACATCGCCGACGCAGGCGCGGTGATCACCAACTCCACCTGCGGCGCATGCTTCGGATACCACATGGGCGTGGTCGGACCCGGCGAAGTGTGCCTGACATCGAGCACCCGCAACTTCACCGGCCGTATGGGTAGCCCCGAAGCGCAGATCTTCATGGCCTCACCGGCAACCGTTGCCGCATCCGCAATCACCGGCTACATCACTGACGCGAGGAGTGTGACCCCGTGACGCTCACCATCACCGGCAAGGTCTGGGTGTTCGGCGACGACCTGAACACCGATGCCATGTATCCGGCCTTCGCGATGAAGATGGATCCCCCCGAGGCAGCCAAGCACATCTTCTACGAGGTACGCCCCGGTTGGACCGACCAGGTCTCGCCCGGCGACATCGTGGTGGCCGGCAAGAACTTCGGGCTGGGATCGTCGCGGCCGGTTGCGGCGTTGTTCACCGAACTCGGCGTGGCCGGCCTGGTCGCCGAGGAATTCAACTCGCTGTTCTTTCGCAATGCGGTCAACGCCGGGCTGCCCGCAATGACGATTCCGAACGCCACCAAGGTCTTCCACGAGGGCGACACCGGCGCCTTCGATCTGCACACCGGCGAATGGCGCAACGAGACGACCGGGGCGTCGGGGTCGGTACCCAAGCTGCCCGACCTCATCCTCGACATCATCGCCAGCGGAGGCGTATTGCCGCGGCTGGCGGCGCAGGGTTATCTGCCCGCCGAATTGGGCGATGTGCTGCGGTCCAGCACGGTGGCGATCCGCGGCGCCGCTAGCGGCGCATGATGGGCGCCATCGGCAGACTGCTGCGCAATGTCCGAGCAGGCGAGCATCGAAGTCCGCTTGCCGGTGCGGGTTTCGCAGTTCCCGATGACATCACAGTTACCAGCACGGCGTTCATCGATGGCGGCACGATGCCGGTGGCGAGCGCCGGAAAAGGCGTCGGTGACAATACTTCACCGCAGCTGCGTTGGATCGGCTTGCCGCCAGAAACTCGGCAGCTGGTGCTGATCATCGACGACGTCGACGTCCCGCTGCCGCGCCCGCTGCTGCACACAGTCGCGGTGATCGAACCCGGCGTGCAGGATGTCGACACCGGCGCGTTGCAGCCAGGTACCGCCGGAATGCGTTTCATCCC
>DASZKQ010000353.1:0-4719 GCA_035552835.1 Mycobacterium sp.
GACGCCAAGATCATCTACGACAACTACTCGCTGGGACTGGGACTGGTCCGGTTCCCCAGCGAATTGGTGGCCACCATCGAGGTGACCGGCCAGACCCCGGTCGACGAGGACTACACCGACTACTTCTACACCCAGGCCTCCATCCGCGAGCCGGGAGACACCGGTGAGGCTCCCACCGGCCGGGCCGCCAAGTTCCTTGCGCTGCAACAAGAAGTCATCAAACAGGACTTCTTCACCTGGGAGAACATGAAATACCTGGAGAAGCCGAACCTGGCACCCGAAGAGGCGCACGACTACGCGGCGCTGCGGCGCTGGGCGCATCGCTTTTACCCGGGCGAAGAACGCTCTTCCGAGGACTTTGGCTATACCGCCAACGGTGATCCTGACCCGGCGGCTGCAGGAGCCTGATGTCCCGCGTGCCGGCTGGGGCGGCACCCGCATGCGACGGAAAGCCCATCGGCCCGGCCGATTTCGGGGTCGATCGGTTCAGCGTCGCGGCAGTGCTTGATCGTCGGGCCGAGCAGTTTCCGGACCGGGTGATGATGTCGATTGCCGATGCCTCGGGATCGACACAAGTGACTTTCGAGCAGATGCGGCGGCGGTCCTGCGCGGCGGCGAACGCTCTGCTGGACTTGGGTATCGGACCCGGCGATTGCGTCGCGTTGTTCACTGCGACGTGTCCGGAATGGATCTATTTCTGGTTGGGCGCCGCGCGCATCGGCGCGGTGACCGCGGCCGTGAACGCCGCCAACAAAGGCGACTTCCTGCTGCACGCACTCCGATTGTCGCGAGCCAAGGTAGTGATTACCGACACCGAACGCCGACCCAGGGTCGCCGAGGTGGCTGAACACCTGCCCGGGCTGAGTAGCGTTGTCGTGCCGGGTGATTCGCCCGACGAGGTGCTGGAGGCCGCGGGCACCGCGCAGGAGTACGTCGGTGACATCGGGGATATCGGGTCGCTGTTCTTCACGTCGGGCACCACTGGGGCGTCGAAAGCGGTTGCCACCACCTGGCATTACCTGTTCGCCACAGCCGCAACGGCCGCGTCGGCATGGGGGTTCGGTGCCGGCGAGGTGCTGTGGACGGCGATGCCGTTATTCCACCTCAGCGCGGCGCCGTCAGTGCTGACGCCGATGCTCGTCGGTGGGACAACCGTGTTGGCTCGGGCCTTTCACCCCGCGACGGTGTGGGACGAGGTACGCGCCTGCGGCGCCGTCGGATTCGCCGGTGCCGGCGCAATGGTCTCGATGCTGCTGCGCCAGCCGCGCGATCCACGCGATGCGCAGTTGCCGCTGCGGTTCATCTCAGCGGCGCCGATCGACGCGTCGGCATATCGCGACATCGAAAAGCGCTACGGCTGTCGGATCGTCACCATGTACGGGATGACCGAGGCCTTCCCGATCGCGGTGAAAGGCATTGGCGAGGAAGGCGTGCCCGGAACGTCCGGCCGGCCTAATCCCAGTTTCGACGTGCGGATCGTCAACCCGGACGGCGAGCGTCTCCCGGACGGATCGGTAGGGGAGATCGCTTGCCGACCCCGCTACCCGCACGTCATGAGCGAGGGTTATGTGAACGGTGAAGGTGGCGTCGACCCGCATTCGGAGTGGTTTCGCACCGGTGACCTCGGTGTGCTGGATAGCGACCAGAACCTGACTTACGTTGACCGGGTGAAGGATTCCCTGCGCCGCCGTGGCGAGAACGTTTCGTCGGTCGAAGTCGAGACTGTTGTGCTGGGTCATCCGGCGGTGCGCGAAGCTGCGGCGGTGGGTGTGCCCAGCGACCTCGGCGAGGACGACATCCTGCTGGTCGTCGCGGTGCAACCGGACGCTGCGTTGGATTATGCCGAGCTGCTGGACTTTTGCAGCGCCCGGATGCCGTATTTCTGTGTGCCGCGATATGTGGAGGTAGTCACCGAGCTGCCCAAGACCATTATCGGGCGGGTTCGCAAGGATATTCTGCGCGCCCGAGGTGTCGGACCCGATGCCTGGGATCGAGAAAGCCACGGATACATCGTCAGCCGGTGAGACAGGGAAAACAGATGGCCATGACCTACCAGCAGCAGTACGTACTCGACGGTGCGGCGGGACGCGACGCCATCCTGAATCTGACGGCGCTGCACAACCGGTGCTATTCCGACGGCGACCGAAATGGCTGGATCGCGACGTTCCGGCACTCTGGCGCCAGCTTCACCCGCGACGGTGAAGAATTCACCGACCTAGGCGCTGCCTTCGACGGTGGCAGGGGACGGCTGGTTACCGTCGATCACGAAATCACCGTCGACGGTATTAACGCGACACAGCGTTGCGTCGCACTGCTTTTCGCCGTCAGTGAGGATAGCGCTACCACTCTGCGCGCCACCGGAACCTATCGGGATCAACTCGTCTACGAACGTGGCGGCTGGTACTTCACGTCCCGTGAGCTGGAATGGGATTCGGTGTCGAATGGGCATTCGCTCACTTTGTGACGAAAGCGGCATCCTTTGACGACACCAATCAGCTACCGGCTGGCATTCGGCACGTATGAGGACGCCCTGCGGATGGTCGGGGTGGCGAGCGAGCCAAGAACTGCGGGGACCGTGGTCAGTGCGGCCCGGATCCAGATGTTCGCCGCCACGGTAGGTGATGGCAATGCGTCGTATTGGGATGCCGAGTTCGCCGCGCGCACCTGGGGAGGATTGTTGGCGCCGCCGGGGTTGCTGATGGGGTGGCTGACCCCGCCGCCGTGGGAGCCGACCGGGCGACCGCCCGTGTCGGCGATCGCCCTCCGAGTGCCGTTGCCCGGCACCACATTTATCAATGCGGCTAACGAGGCCGAGTTTCCGCTGCCCATCGTCGACGGCGACCTGCTGACCGTCGTCGAGCAAGTGGTATCGGTGTCACCGGAGAAGCACACCAAGCTCGGTGTTGGCCATTTCGTCGAGACGTTGGACACCTTCACCCGCCAAGACGGGGCGGTGGTGGCCAGAAACCGGAATACCTTGTTTCGCTTCACCCCGGGTACGCCGTCATGAATTGGGAGCGGATCACCGTTCCGGTGGATTTGCCTGAGGTACAAGATGAGATCAGCTACCAGCGGGTGGTGATGAATTCCGGAGCGACGTGGGATTACTTCCCGGGCCATTTCGACCCGGCCTACGCCGAAAGCCAAGGCCATCCAGCAATTTTCGTCAATACCATGCATCTCGCCGGTTTCGCCGACCGTGTCGCGACCGATTGGGCCGGACCGGATAGCCGGGTGGTTCGTCGGAAGATGAGGCTAATCGGCTCGATCTACGCCGGCGACACGATGGTGGGCCGAGGACGCGTGGTCGCCAAGCGCCACGACACCACCGTCGACCCGCCACGCCATTTGCTTGATGTGCAGATCGAGGTGACCAACCAGCGTGGTGAGTTGTGCTGTCCGGTTGAGCTCACCCTGCAACTACCCGGGTAGATGCGATGGCGGCGGGTTTGGGCGAACGACATTTAGCGGTGTGCCGAAGGTTCGGCGAGTCGGTTCGCGCGGCGAACGGAAGGTGGGATCGTCGGTCGCCGTGCGATGAGTGGGATGCCAGGGGAGTGCTGGAGCACGTCATCGGCTTTCACGACGTGCTGCTGCTTCGACCGCTGGGCCTCAAGCCCGATCGCCCGCGCGACGATCCGCAGATGCGGTGGCAGCTGACCTACGGGGCCCTGGAGAAAGCGTTCGAACCCGGTCGGCGCGGGGTCGAACGAGTCGTTGACGTACCGGAATTACAGGGCCATCCCGCGACCAGACTGGATGCGAGCGCGGTGATGCCGAACCTGACCCGCGACGTGTTGGTGCATACCTGGGACGTCGCCCGGGCGGTGGGCGCCGACGACCGGTTGGACGATGGGTGGTGCGAGCACTTCTACGCAGCATTGCCGAGCGACCCACTGGCGCTGAGTGTTTCGGGGATGTTCGACGCTCCCGTCGTGGCGAGTGACTGCACCGACACGCAATCGAAACTTCTGGCCAGGCTGGGCCGCAACCCCAGCTGGCAACCGCCGAACGACCAAAACTCGTAGAGCTTTGTTCTCAGGGCGGGTCAGCCGGACACGGTGACCATCGGCATGAGGTAGTCGCGCACGTATTTGCGGGTGTCGTCGATGGTGGCGAGTTTGATGCTGGTGTGTGGGGTGACGATGAACGACAGGGTCAGGCGAGTTTGTAGTTCTGCGACAGTACGCAGGTGGCGCTCCTGGGCGGGCGTTGTCTTGGCAGTGCCGTAAAGCTCGGTGCGCAACCACGCAACGGAGTAGTCGGTGGCGAAATCAAGGATGGCGCCAGCGTCGATGGTCAGGCTCGGCAGAATCGCTTCGGGCTCAGTGCGCAGCATCTTCCTGAGCAGCGAGTGTTCACGGAGGAATGTCACGGTGAACACGGTCCCGTAGACCATGCGGTCTTCGAACGTGCTGGCGCGCGAGCGTGCGGCCGCGCTGCCCTGCAGGAAGCGGCGCGCTTCGGCGAGCACGAGGGCGTCGGTCAGTGCAGCTTTGGTGGGGAAACGCCGGTAAAGGGTCGCTCGACCTACGCCGCTGCGGCGGGCGACGTCTTCCATCGTGGAGCGTCGCATCCCGACCAGTTCGGCCTGCTCGAGCGCGGCTGCCAGGATTCGCGTGGTGATCTGGTCGGGGTTGTCGAGCTGGGCGACGACGGCGGGGTCGGGTTCGGCAATTCGTCGGATGAACTCCGCCGCTCGGGTCGACGTCACTCAAT
>DASZKQ010000354.1:0-5356 GCA_035552835.1 Mycobacterium sp.
TCGCTGGCAGGGGAGTTGGTGGAAGCCGACGCCGAAATCCACGGCGACCTCGCCGCCGGCTATGACCAATGGATTGAGCAATTTCGCGCCGGCCTTGTCGAAATGCGCCGCCGCGGCGATCTGCGTCCCGACGCCGACCCGCGACACCTCGCCGTCACACTGGTCGCGGCGCATCAGGGTGGCGCCATGGTTACGTACATCACCGACAGCCCAGAACCGCTGCGCGCAGCGGTGAATGCCGCAGTCGAATACGTACGCTCGTTCGCACCGACCCCGACCGCCCGCAAATCCCGAAACGCGCCCTCTCGGCGCAAGCCCAAGAGCTGAGCAACATGGACAAATTTGGGTTGTATAGCCCATAATTGCACCTACGGTCGGCCGAGGGGAGATAGCGGTGGCTGCGCGACAAACCGGTTCAGTCCGGGTAAGTACATTCTCCGATGGTGTGTTCGCGGTGCTCATCACAATCCTGGTTCTCAAGCTCAAGCCGCCCAGCGCCCACAGCTTCAGTGCCCTATTAACGCAGTGGCCCACGGGTCTGAGCTATGTGGTCAGCTACGTGTTCATCGCGATCGTCTGGGTCAACCACCATCATTTGTTTCGCTACGCGGAAGTGGCGACACCGCGGCTGGTTTGGTGGAACTTCGCGCATCTTTTCTCGGTATCGCTGATTCCATTTACCACCCAATGGATCGCCGACAGCAGGCTTGCCCCAGCGCCGGTCGCACTGTACGCGGCAATATTCGTCCTCGTTAACGTCACCTATCTTGCGCTCTGTTGGGAAGCGGTCGATCGATCGGCAAATGAGGATGTACCGAGCCCTATGCGCCGAATGCTACGAATGAGATCGTTTATCACGATTGGCGTGTTCTTGGCGGCGGCATTGGTCGCGCTCCGATGGCCAGCGGTAGCGATGGCGCTGATTTGTTTGTGTCTCATTGGTTATCTACGGCCGGATATTCCCGTGCCGAAGAATGGTGGGGCCCCGTCCCGAGGCCACGGGTCGCCGGCATCGCAGCGTCAACCCCGGTAACGACCCAGAAAGGAAACCCATGCAGACTTCCGGCGATAACACCCTGCCCACGGCGCCTGCGGTGGTACGCGAAAGCCCGGGCGGCGAAACCATGCGGGCGATCGTGTTGGAGAAATTCGGCGGACTCGACAGCCTGGTCTACACCGACATCCCCAAACCGCTACCCAAGGACGGTGAGGTCGTCATCCAAGTCCGCGGGTTCGGCATCAACCACGCCGAAATGCACATGCGCCGAGGTGAATGGGCCGAGGCCGCCGAAGTCAGCGGCATTGAATGCGTCGGCATCGTCGACTCCTGTCCGGGCGGAGAGTTTGCGGTCGGAGCCAAAGTGGCTGCGCTCATGGGCGGCCTCGGTCGAACTATCAACGGCAGCTACGCCGAGTACACCCGCGTGCGTGCGGCCAACGTCGCCCCTATCGACTCCGAGCTGCCGTGGTCACAGTTGGCGGCGTTGCCGGAAACCTTTGCTACCGCGTGGACATGCCTTTTCCGCAACCTCAAACTGTCCGCCGGACAGACCGTCGTAATCCGCGGCGCGACTTCATCGTTCGGCCAGGCCGCGGTCAAGATGGCAGTCGCGTCCGGTGCCCGCGTGATAGCCACCGCCCGCAAGCGCGAGCGATTCGGCATGCTGGAGGCGCTAGGCGCCGACCGGGTCGAGCTGGAGTCGCGAACGCTGGCTGCCAGTATCGCGGAAGCCAAGCAGATCGATGCGGTCCTCGACTTGGTCGGCAACAGCACCATCCTGGACTCGCTGGACATGCTTCGCCGCGACGGCACCGCCTGCTTGGCGGGCTGGCTGGGCGGCCTGGATCCGATCGGGGACTTCAACCCGCTGCTGCGGATGGCCAGCGGGGTGAATTGGTCCTTCTTTGGCAGCTTTGTGTTTGGTAGCCCCGGCTTCCCGCTGTCCGATGTGCCGCTGCAAGACATCGCCGCGCAGGTGGCCGCCGGCCGACTCGAAGCAGTCCCGGAACGGGTCTTCTCCTTCGACGAGATCCGCGAAGCGCACCGAGTGATGGAGTCCGGTGAGGCCGGCGGAAAAATGGTCGTCGCCGTGGACTGAACTCCAAAGGAAGGCAATGGCAATGGGTTTGGCATGGCAGCAGGGCCCCCTGGCCACCGCGTCGGTGGGGCAGTTCCTCACACCGGAGCCACTTCCGGAGCGGCTGCTGTATGCGGAGCCGCTGCGACGGCGGATGCGGGTGCGCTTCGCCGACCAATGGATCGCCGAGAGCGAAGACGTCGTACTGCTGCACGAACCCGGCCGGTACCCGGTCGCATACTTCCCTGAAGGCGACATCCAGCCCGGCATCCTGTTCGCCGAGGACCGCACCACCCAGCACGCTGAACTGGGCACCGTCGCCTGGTTCACAGTCAGGGTGGCGGATCGGACGGTCAACCACGCCGCGTGGCGGCACACCGCGCTGCCCGAGTATGCCGCTGTGTTGGAGGAGCGAGTGGCTTTCGCCTGGCGCGGCATGGACGCCTTCTACGAAGAAGATGACCGCATCGTCGGGCATGCGGCTGATGCCTATCACCGCATTGATATCCGGTCCACCTCACGTCATCTCGTCGTCCAAGACGGCGATCGGGTAGTCGCCGACACCCGGCGGCCGCTGGCACTCTATGAGTCCGGCTTTGCACCACGCTGGTATGTACCGCGCGAAGGCATTGACGAATCGGCGCTCGAACCCGTTGCGGGCCAGACTTTTTGCCCGTACAAAGGTCTGGCCAGCTATTACGACATCGGTGACCGCAGACGAGCGGCGTGGTGCTACACCAACGCCTGGCCGGAGGTGGCGCGGGTGAGCAACCTGGTGTCCTTCGAACCCGACAAAATCGACGTCTACCTCGACGGTAAGCACCTGCACCTCGCGCCCGGCCAAACCGTGGTCTCGCACGGCATTGACCGCGGACTCGACCCAGAAGAGATCCTGCGCGGCCATTCGTAGTAGATGATGGAGCGATGATTGCCGCTCCATCCGTCCTGGTGTTTGACGTGAACGAAACACTCATCGATATCGAATCCATGGAACCACTTTTCGAGCGGGTCTTCGGTGACCCACAGGCGATGCGGGATTGGTTCAATCAGCTCGTCATGTACTCGATGGCCGCAACGCTGTCGGGGCACTACGTCGACTATTTCTCCCTGGGGCAAGGGCTACTGCAGATGCTGGCCAGCACCCACCGGCTGGCGATCACCGACGACGACGTGCAGGCGCTGAAGGACAGCATGCTGACCCTGCCGGCCCACCCCGATGTCGAAGACGGGCTGATAACGCTGCGCGACAACGGCTTTCGCTTGGTCACGCTCACGAATTCGCCGCCTAACTCGGCTGGGCCGAGCCCGTTGGAACATGCCGGGCTGGCCCACTTTTTCGAGCAGACGCTCAGTGTCGAGGCGTGCCGCGCGTTCAAACCCGCGCCGACGGTATACCGGTACGTGTTCGAGCAACTCGCCGTCAACCCGGCGGATTGCATGATGGTTGCAGCCCACGTCTGGGACACGATCGGTGCGCAATCCGTGGGATTCAGCGGCGCGCTGATCACCCGCCCCGGCAACGCGCTGTTACCAATCCCCGACTTGCCGCAGCCGGCGGTCGTCGCCAACGATCTGCGCGAGTTCGCACAGCAACTTTGCGGGTAGCGAAGGCGTCGGCCAACCTCACAAACCGGGCGCACCAGACGTCTACCGGGTAGATAGCAATTCCGACGACCCACGGAGCAGCCCCATGTCTACCGCAGCCGCCAAGATTTCGACTCGCCACCTCATCGTCGACTCACCGATCGGGCCGTTGACGCTGGTGCGCGACGACACCGGCCTGACCGGGCTGTACTACCCCGGTCACTGGACCCGCCCGGACCGGAATTCGTTCGGGCCGAAGGTCGACTCGAACCAGGATCACGGCTTTGATGCGGCCACTGCTCAGCTGGCCGAGTACTTCGCCGGCGAGCGGCAGGAGTTCGACCTGCCGCTCAGCCCGCGCGGCATCGACCAGGCACGGCAGGTCTGGCAGCTAATCGCCGAGATCCCGTACGGTCAAACCACGAGCTACGGCGAGCTGGCAGGCAGGGTCGGTGGCGACCTCAGCGCCCGCGATGTCGGTAGTTTCGTCGGCGACAACCCGCTGTCGATCCTCGTCCCCTGCCATCGAGTAGTCGGATCCACCGGGAAACTCACCGGATACGCCGGTGGCCTGGACCGTAAGCGTTACTTGCTCGAACTGGAGAAGGCGATACCCGCCTCGCCTGCAACGCTGTGGTAGATGAAGCCGCCGTTTGAGAAGGTCGTCGCGCAGCACGGTGCCACCGTGCTGCGGGTGGTCCGCGCGGTCCTCGGCCACGCTGATGCCGACGACGCCTGGTCCGACACCTTCTTGGCGGCGATGAAGGCCTACCCCGACCTACCGGTCGATGCCAATCCCGAGGCGTGGCTGGTTACCATCGCCCACCGCAAGGCGATCGACATCCATCGCGCCACGTCTCGACGGGCGATACCGGTAGCGGACACACCGGATAGGCCGTCGTGCGACCACGTCGACCAACGCGACCTTGACCTGACCGAGGCGGTCGCCGCGTTGCCGACCAAACAACGTCAGGCAGTGGCCTACCACTACCTGGCCGGCCTGCCCTACGCCGAGATCGCCACGCTGCTGGACAGCAGTGCCGCCGCCGCCCGGCGCGCGGCCGCCGACGGCATCGCCGCGCTGCGACGTGCGTACGCGCACAACCGAGTTGACACATCACCAAAAATGGAGTCCAAATGACCACAGTTGACCTGGCCGCGCTCTACCCGGTCGATGACGACGACATCGCCCGCCTGCGCGGCCGGCTGGCGGCGGCCGCCGACCGCGACGACGTTCTCGATGTCGCCTACCGAACGGTCGACTCACCCGTCGGCTCCCTGCTGATTGCCGCAACACCGGCCGGGCTGGCGCGCGTGGCCTTCAGCAGCGAGGACCACGACGCGGTGGTGCAGCAGCTCTCCGACCGCATCAGCTCGCGACTGCTGCGCGCCCCGAAGCGGCTGGATGCCGTCGCCCGGCAACTGGACGAGTATTTCTCCGGGCGCCGCCGCACCTTCGATGTGCCGCTGGATTGGCAGCTCTCCAAAGGATTTCGCCGGGTGGTCCTGAGCCACCTGGCGGTCGACGTCGGCTACGGCACCACCGCCAGCTACGGCACCCTGGCCCGACTTGCCGGTTCTCCCAAGGCCGTTCGCGCCGTCGGAACAACCTGCGCGACTAATCCCATCCCGGTCGTGGTGCCATGCCACCGCGTCGTCCGCGCCGACGGCGCCTTGGGTGGCTACCGCGGTGG
>DASZKQ010000355.1:0-2647 GCA_035552835.1 Mycobacterium sp.
GATTAACCCTTGCGGGCCTTGACCGCCTCGGTGAGCTGCGGCGCGACCTTGAACAGGTCGCCGACCACGCCGTAGTCGGCGATCTCGAAGATCGGCGCCTCTTCGTCCTTGTTGACAGCGATGATCGTCTTCGACGTCTGCATGCCGGCGCGGTGCTGGATCGCCCCGGAGATGCCGAGCGCGATGTAGAGCTGCGGTGAGACCGTCTTGCCGGTCTGGCCGACCTGGAACTGACCCGGGTAGTAGCCGGAGTCCACTGCGGCGCGGGACGCGCCGACTGCGGCGCCCAGCGAGTCGGCCAATTCCTCGACCACGCTGAAGTTCTCGGCGCTGCCCACACCACGGCCACCGGAAACCACGATGGTCGCCTCGGTGAGCTCCGGGCGGTCGCCGGCGACCGCCGGCTCCCGCGCGGTGACCTTAGCCGCGTTCTCGGCGGGCTCCGGTACCTCGACGGTGACCTTTTCGCCCGCGCCGTCGGTCGGTTCGGCGTCGATCGCGCCGGCCCGCACGGTGATCACCGGGGTGTCGCCGTTGGCCTGCGCCTCGACGGTGAACGCGCCACCGAAGATCGAGTGCACTGCCTTGGGCCCGGCCTGCATGTCGACCACGTCGACCAGCAGACCAGAACCGATCCGGGCCGCGAGCCGGCCGCCGATCTCTTTGCCGTCGGCGGAGGCCGCCAGTAAAACGGCTGCCGGACTTGCCGATTCGGCCAGACCGGCTAGCACATCGACGGCCGGAGTGATGAGGTAGTCCTCAGCGGTGTCGGATTCCGCGACGTAAATCTTGGCGGCGCCGGCGCCCTTCAACCCGTCGACGAGCGGCTCGGCCGTGCCCGGCTTACCCACCACAACGGCGGCGGGCTCACCCAAAATGCGTGCCGCAGTGATTAATTCGGAGCTGACCTTCTTCAAGGCGCCTTCAGCGTGCTCGACGAGCACAAGTACTTCAGCCATGGGTTGTTCCGTGTCTTTCGGTTCGGGATTAAGTCTTAGATGATCTTCTGGGAAACCAGGTACTGGGCGATCTGGCTGCCGCCCTCACCCTCGTCGGCGACCTTCTCACCGGCGGTCTTGGGCGGCTTGGGATTCGCCGCCAGCACCGTCGACCCTGCGTTGCCCAGCCCGACCTCATCGGCCTCGACACCGATCTCGGCCAGCGTCAGCTTGGTGACTTCCTTCTTCTTGGCGGCCATGATGCCCTTGAAGGACGGGAAGCGCGGCTCGTTGATCTTCTCGGTGACGCTCACCACCGCGGGCAGCGAAGCCTCGAGGGTGAACACGCCGTCGTCGGTTTCCCGCTCACCGGTGATCTTGTCGCCGTCGACGGACAGCTTGCGCAAGTGCGTCAGCTGCGGCAGGCCTAGGTACTCGGCAATGATGGCCGGCACCGCGCCGCCGACGCCGTCGGTCGCCTCGTTACCGGCGATCACCAGCTCGGTGCCCTCGATGGTGCCCAGCGCGCGCGCCAGTGCCCACCCGGTCTGGACGACGTCCGAGCCGTGCATGCCGTCGTCGAGCAGGTGGACAGCCGTGTCAGCGCCCATCGACAACGCCTTGCGAATGGCCTCAGTGGCCCGCTCCGGGCCCGCGGTCAACACCGTCACCGAGCCCTCGGTGCCGTCGGCGGCCTCTTTCTCCCGGATGAGCAGCGCCTCTTCGACGGCCCGCTCGTTGATCTCGTCCAGCACAGCGTCGGCGGCCTCACGGTCCAGCGTCCAATCGCCGTCGGTGAGCTTTCGCTCTGACCAGGTGTCTGGGACCTGCTTGATCAGGACCACGATGTTCGTCATGAGTGTCGGTCGTCCTCCTAGAAAGAGCCCTGCAGCCGCCAGCCGCAAGACTTAGGTCACGGCTTATGCAACCCGCACACGCATGTTACTAGCGGGTAACTTCGTGCGGTTCGCTCTCACACCATAGCGGGTCGTCCTGCAGGTTCTGCCCCCGCATCCGCCCTGCGAGCGGGAATACCCCCGGCTAACCATTCGCGAAGGCGGCCCCAGGTACTAGCCTGCACATGCAATGAGCGCATTTGTCCCCGACGTTCCCCACGCACCGGTCGACGCCGCCGTCTTGACGTTGACCGGTGAGCGCACCATCCCCGGCCTCGACGTGGAGAATTACTGGTTTCGCCGCCACGAGGTGGTCTACGAGCAGTTGGCGCCGCGCTGCGCGGGCCGCGAGGTACTCGAGGCGGGCTGCGGGGAGGGCTACGGCGCGGACCTGATCTCTCGCATCGCGCGACGGGTGATCGCGCTGGACTACGACGAGGCCACGGTGGCGCACGTGCGGGCCCGCTACCCGCAGGTTGAGGTCATCCACGGCAACCTGGCTGAGCTGCCGCTGGCCGACGCCTCGGTCGATGTGGTCGTCAACTTCCAAGTCATCGAACACCTATGGGATCAGGCCCGGTTCGTCAGCGAGTGCGCCAGGGTGCTGCGCCCATCGGGGCTGTTGATGGTGTCCACGCCCAACCGGATCACATTCTCGCCGGGCCGCGACACCCCGATCAACCCGTTTCACACCCGAGAGCTCAATGCCGACGAGCTGACCGAGCTATTGGTCGGCGCCGGATTTGCGCTGGACGGCGTGTACGGAGTTTTTCATGGACCGCGGCTGGCCGAGATGGATGCCCGGCACGGGGG
>DASZKQ010000356.1:0-4306 GCA_035552835.1 Mycobacterium sp.
CCACGCCAGTGCGACTGCCGGATCGATGTTCAACCCGCTCAGCACCAAATACGCTGTGCGCCAACGGCCTATTCGTCGTGTCAGGCTGACGGTGCCGCCCGCTCCGGGGATCAGGCCAAGGCTCAGCTCGGGCAGGCCGAAGACCGCATCGGGCCGGGAGACCACGTGCCCGCAGAAGGCCGCCATCTCCAACCCGCTGCCCAGCACCTGACCGTGTACTTCGGCGCGGCACGCCTGGCCGAGCCGGGTAGTCAGCGCCTCGAGCGCCAAGGCTGGGCTGTAGCGGGTGCGGGCCACATGCGCGCTCGCCGGATCGGTGAACGTGCCGAATTCGGCGAGGTCGCCGCCACTGCAGAACGACGGCCCGTTGCCGGTCAGCACGACCTCGTCGACCGATGGGTCCAGTTGCGCCACGGTCAACGCCTCCAGCAGGGCGGCGCGGGCATCGGTGGAAAACGCGTTGTGTCGTTGCGGCCGGTTGAAGGCGATCCGCAGTGTGTTGCCGTCGCGGTGGGCCTGCACCGGATCGGCGATCTCGGGCATCTGCGCCGGACCGCGTTCGGCCAGCCACCGGGCGAACTCCGGGCCGCCCTGCAATGTGGAGTAGGCCAGCGACTCGGTTACCACGCCGGCCAGCGTCGGGCCAGTCGTATCCACCGAGCGCAGTACGTCGTCGCAGACCATCGCGGCCATCGGCCAGCGGTTCAGCCGGGCGGACAGGTCGGCGATCGCCGAATCGATCGATGGAACACTGATTGCCCGACGGTCGGCAGTGTCGTCCTCAGTCAGGGTGAATGTTGCGTGCTGCAGCCAGAATTCGGATGCCTGGCGGAGTGACCCGACGGCCACCACCGGGATCGCCAATGATGCAGCGTCGACGTCGGAGACCGGCTCCGACACGTCGACGATGCGCAGCGTCACACCGAATACTTCTCGACCAGTTCGTTTTTGTACAACTTGCCGGTATCGGTGCGCGGCAGCTGCACTTCGAACGAGATCGACCGCGGACATTTATAGTGCGCCAAGCGGTCTCGCAGCCAGGCCAGCAGGTCGTCGGCGAACTTGTCGGTGGCGTCCGCCGGATCGAGGGTCTGCACAGCCGCCTTGACACTTTGGCCCATCTCGTCGTCGGGAATGCCGAACACCGCCGCGTCGAGCACTTTCGGATGGGTGACGAGCAGGTTCTCTGCTTCCTGCGGATAGATGTTCACGCCGCCGGAGATGATCATGTGATGGCGACGATCGGTTAGGTACAGGTAGCCGTCGTCGTCGACGTAGCCGACGTCGCCGACGGTCGTCCAGCCGTGCGTGTCGCGGGAGGCGGCGGTCGTTTCCGCGTCGTTGAGGTATTCGAAGGAAAAGCCGCCCCCGAAGTAGATTTCGCCGGCCTGCCCCGGCGGGACCTCGTTACCGTCCTCGTCGAGGATGTGGATCTGGCACATCATCGGCTTGCCCACCGAGCCGGGATGAGCCAGCCACTCCTCGGCGCTGATCAAGGTCGACCCGATCGCCTCTGAGGACGCGTAGTACTCGTCGACAATTGGCCCCCACCAGTCGATCATCTGTTTCTTGATCTCCACCGGGCACGGCGCCGCCGCGTGCATCACCCGTTGCAGGCTGGACAGATCATACGAATTACGCACTGTATCAGGCAGTTTCAGCATCCGAGTGAACATGGCCGGCACGAATTGACCGTGGGTGACCTGGTGGCGCTGGATGGCATCAAGGCAGCCTTCGGGGTCAAACTTTTCCATCACGACCGTCGTGATGCCGCCGGCCTGGACGCTCATCGACCACACCGACGGCGCAGTGTGGTACAGCGGCGCCGGGCTCAGATAGACCGCATCCGGGTGCATCCAGAAGCCGACCAGCGCCGACATCATGCCGGGCGCTTCGGCGGGCGCGACGTGCGGCAGTTCGCGCTTGATCCCCTTGGGCCGGCCGGTGGTTCCGGACGAGTACTGCAGCAGATCGCCTTCGCGTTCATCGTCGATCGGTGTATCCGGTTGATCGGCAATGCATTCCGGGTAGCGCAGCCAACCGTCGAGGTCAGCCTCTTCCCCATCCAGGGCGATCAGCAACATTGCGGGCAGGCCACCGGGGAGGTGCTCGGCGAGGTTCTCGCACGTCTTGCGTAGTGCGGCCGACCCGATGATCGCCTTAGCGGCGCTGTTGTCGACGATGTAGGCGGCCTCCGGCGCGGTCAGGTGGGTGTTGATCGGCACGTAGTACAGGCCACTGCGCCGGGCCGCCCACATAACGGCGTGGATGTGCTCGTTGTTCTCCATGAGGATCGCGACGGCGTCGCCTTCGACCAGCCCGGCGCGGCGAAAGTAGTGCGCCAGCCGGTTAGCGCGGGCTTCCAGCTCGTCAAAGGTCACGACCGTGCCGGACGGATGGAGGACGATGGCGGGCTTGTTGGCGCCCCCCTGACCGGAAGTGTGCTCGCGAATCTGCATGCGCAGACTGTACCGCCGCCAAACTTGACAGGTGTCAAGGTCCTGGTTGAACGTGCCGATGGTTATCGCGCGGGCGCCTGCTCGGCTTGCTGATGCGGGTGACCACCGTGACGCTTGGCGCGACCGGCGAACGGCGCCAACAGCGTTGGCGCCAGTTGGCGGCGATTAACGATTAGCGCGATGACAGCCACCGCCGCATAGGCAGCGCTGAGCAGAACCCGGCCCTCGGTCGAAGTGATCGGGAATTGCACCACAAACAAGCCGAGCAGCGCCCAGGCAGCCCAGCGGCGGAACCGAAGACCAAGGATCAGCGCCACGCCCATCAAGGTCTGCACCGCGGTAAGGAGCATCTCCTCAATTTGGCGGCCGTCCAGTTGAATCGACGAGCCCCCGCCCCCGAGCACGAATGCCACCGGCAAAGACCCGACCAGCAAGGTCCATTGGTTGACCTTCGACGAGATCAACGTCGCGATCGCGAACGCGCCCTTGCCTTTGGCCGCGAAGATGGTGGCGATGATGAATTCCGGTGCCTCCGAGGACAGCGGCGCCAGCCACTGCACCAGCAGGAAGCGATCGACGCCCAGCTGTGTGCCGGCGTCGATCAGGCTCTCGGCGAACGGCTTTGCGCACGTCACGATTACCGACGCGGCGAAGATGAACAGCGCGGACACCACGATACGACGGGCACGGTCCGGAAGTGCTCCCAGCGCCGCGGCGGTGCCGACCAGCTCGGGTTCCTCGACCTCGCCGCGGTTCAGTTTGTACAGGTAGTAGCCGAACCAGCCCAGCAAGATCACCCCGAAGACGATGTGGATGCGCCCGGTCGCGGGCACCAGGAAGGCGGCCACCCCGGCGAACATCAGGAAGCCGATCTCCACCCGGTTGCTGACGTCGAGATCCAGTTCGCCGACTTTGCGACCGGTAGCCCGTCGTGCCACCAGCACGCTGACCAAAACGACGACCGGCCACCCGAGACCCATCAGCAGCCGATTCGAGCCGGTCATGTTCGCCGCGGCGTATTGGGTGTACTCGGGCACATGGCCTGCGGTGTAGGCGTAATACAGGTCGACGGCGTACTCGGGTAGGACGGCGATGACACCCAGCACCGCGACGGCCAGACCGCCCGAGACGTCGATCTGGGCAGCTTCTGCAGCCCACGCCAATAGGAAGCTGGCCGCCACGACGGCGGCTCCGTAAGTGATTAGCTCCAGGATCGGAGTGGGGTGGATGCCGAGGACGCGCACCACCAGGGCCGGGCAGATGATGACGGCGACGATCGCGAGTGGGCGAACCAACGGCGGCGCCGGCTCGGTAGCGGTAACAGCATGGCCGGTGACAGTCGTCGTCGTATTCACATCGCCTAGATCGTCGAAGCTGGGAGGGCCTACTTCCACCCTGGTCAAGAAGATACCGGCCGAGCGGTGATCCAGCAACGTAGGCCAGCTAGCCGATAAATCGACCGCTGTGCATTAAATTTGCTGGTCAGTGTGGGCATAAAGGATAATTCGGGCGGCCGATATCTAGGATGTGGCTACCCTGCAGCAACCCGGTCCGCTGCGTGCAAAACCCCGGGTCACTGGACCCGGGGTTTGCTTGGTTCACTAGTCGGCTTCGGCCAATCGCTGCTTGAGTGCCTCGAACTCGTCCTTGACGCCGGTCGGGAGCTTGTCGCCGACGAACTCGAACCACTCCTCGATCAGCGGCACTTCCTTGCGCCATTCGCTCGGTTCGACCACGAGCGCTTTACCCACATCGGCGGGATCGACATCCAGCCCATCCAGGTCCAGATCGTCGGCGGACGGGACGACACCGATCGGGGTTTCCTGGCCGCCGGCCTTGTGCTCGAT
>DASZKQ010000357.1:0-1848 GCA_035552835.1 Mycobacterium sp.
CGGGGCCATAACCACCGGCCCGCGACAACAAGCCGAAGTTGCTCGCCGGCGCGGAACAACGTCGCTGACGGCCCGAGCGGAATGTCGACCTGCACGATCTGTCCCGGTTGCACAGGGTTACGCCGGTCCAGGGCCGGCAACGGTTCAAACGGCCGGGAGTGGGCCTCGTCGAGCGCCCGCATGGACGCCTTCAACCACCCGCTCGTGATCCGATCGCGCCCAAAGCCGTAAGAACCTTCGAACGGCACATACCGTCGGCCGCGCCACTTTTCGACACCGACGAAAACATCAACATCGTCGCTGCCCTGCACTTCAACAAACAGTCGTACCGCCATCGGTCCGGTGATTTCAGTGTCGGTATCCAGCGTCCAGCCGAATCGGGCTCCGCCGGAACGGGTATCGAACGTGATGGAGCCGACTTGTTCGGGGGCGCAAGTCAGTAGTCCGGCAGCACTGAGGTGCAGCGCCGTCCATCTGGTCGACTCCAGCGGCCAGCTGGTTTCTTCGCGGACCTCGACGATATGGTCGCGGTCTTCACGAACCTCCAGGCGGACCTTCGGCTGCGGTGTGCCCATCCCATCGCGCAGATGCCGGTCGAGGAATGCCAACTGCGTGTCGAGTGCCGACTGTGAATAGAACGTCGTCCACTTGCCGCCGCGGTGAGTGTAGAGATGGCGTTGGGGGGAACTGATCTGCTCGAAGGCGCGCACCGACCCGCGACTGTGCAGATTGTTGTCCGAGAAACTACCGCAGATCAGCGCAGGCACTTCGATTTTCGGCAAGTCGGGCGCCAGCGCCTGCCACCATTCGTCGCGGAGCGGCCGCGCGGCATTCTCGTCGCCAAGGCTGTATTTCAACCGGACATTTTTCAAGTTGCGGCTCCAGACCTTGAGGAATCCGTTCTCACGAATGCCACCCGTGCGGGCGAAGTCGCGATACGCGTCGGTGAACCCTTCCCAGGGGACGATCGCCTTGAGGTGGGGTGGTCGCAGTGCGGCCGCTTTCCATTGCGAGATCGCCAGATACGAGACACCGATCATGCCGACGGCACCGGTGGACCACGGTTGGCGCGCTGCCCACTCGATGACGTCGTAGACGTCCTCGGCCTCCTCATCGGACAGCAACGCGCCGACTCCGTCTGATCGGCCCGCCCCGCGCAAGTCGCAGTTGACCACCGCGAACCCGCGCTCCATCCACCAGACGGGGTCGGGAGCCTCCCAGCCCGTCAGATCGGAAAATCGCAGTCGCGTCGGTTGGCGCAGCAGCCGGTACTGGATGGACACCGAGTAGCCACGGCCCCGCTTCTTCTTAGCGGGAAGGTTGTCCTTGCCGTAGGGATGCGCGCACAGCAAGGCCGCGAACGGGCCATCGCCGGGTGGGCGATACACGTTGGCGCGCAACATGGTTCCGTCACGAGTGGGGACCGCTACATTGTTGTCGATCACCAGCGCAGTCGGCTCCGCGGCGTAGACATCGACCGGTGATCGCGCGAAACCGCGCAAACGTTTGAGCGCGTAGCTGGCGGCGCCGGGCCGTCGCCAGGGTCGGTCGGAAGCCGCGGCGTTGGGTGCAGCCGGTCGTGTCATCGCTAGTCCCTCCGGGAAGCGTTATCCGATGGGTCAATGGTGTCCAGCGCCCGGGCGGCCAGCGTACGGCCGACGTCTATCACCTCAGCAGCGCGGTGGAATTCCAAGCCGCGGCAGGCCGACCGGGGCACCTCGATCAGCAAGTCGGGTGGGTAGGCGGCCAGGGTGTGGCGCGCCAGCGCGGCCTGGGCGATGTCGATGGTGCGGTTCATCACTTCGAAACCGCCCAGCTTTGGCACATCGGGTTCTTCGTCGGGTTCGG
>DASZKQ010000358.1:0-13190 GCA_035552835.1 Mycobacterium sp.
CGTGTACCAGCGGGGGTCGGTGGGCTTGTCGGAACGGCCGAAGCCCACGTAATCAGGGACAACCACTCTGCGGCCCGGCGCGACCAACGCAGGCAACATTTTGCGGTACAGGTACGCCCAGGTCGGCTCGCCGTGAAAACATACCACCGCCGGCGCATCGCGCGGGCCCTCATCCAGGTAGTGGATCCGAAGTCCATCCACCTCGATGTAGTGTGGCGCAAAGTCATACCCGGGCAGGTCCTCGAAGCGCGAGTCGGGGGTCCGAAAAACATCCGTGGTTGCGTTCTCGGTCAAAGCGAGCTCCTTTCGCGAGCAATGAACAACTGCGTTCAGCCCTGTTCAGAGGAATCCGGTGAGTCTCACCAACCGGTTATCTACGCACAGCGCTGACCGATATGCACGCCACAAAGCAGGCATGCAATCAATGGACGAATTGCGGCATCGCATTGCGCCTGAGATACGCAGAGGTTGGATTCCCATGTTGGAAGCGACCACATCGCTGACGCCCTCATCGAGAAAGGCGTACGCGGTTGCAATCGATTTCGTGGTATCGCACCCTCCCGTACACCTTGGCACTGATCATGGCTGCCTACCTTGACCCTCACGGCCGTCCGCAATCACTGTTACCGACCAGGGCACTGATGCCGGAACCGAGTACCCGCCGTGCTGTACTGTACAGTACAGCATGTGGCTTGCACTGTGGCGGTTGATGGCATTGGACGAACCGCCTTCGCCCCTGCGTGATGCTGCACCGCGGTGTCGGCGCGAGCGGCCGGTAGAGGCGTCGACATGACAGGACCAGCCCGACTACCGAACGGCACAGACCCAGCGCAATCGACGCTCGCTCCACCCGAAAGCCCTTTCGGGGCACAATCCAGGCCAGAGTCGCCGGACAGCAGCAGGTTTCGGCGCTCTCGGTGGCGGGGGGTGGCCGGTCATCCGTCTGCGTGGCTCTCGAGGATCCGCTGGCGTAGCCCGCTGCGCGGGCCGTGGTTGACCTCGGTGTTCGGCGCGGCACTGCTGACCGTGCTTCCGATTGTGGTGATTACGGGCCTGTTGTCCTACATCGCCTACGGCCCCCAGTTCGGGCAGGCCTACCCGCGGCATGTCGGCTGGCTCGAGCTGCCCTTGTTCGATTGGCCGACACGCCCGTTGTGGTTGTACCGCTTGACCCAGGGCCTGCATGTCGGGTTGGGCCTGGCGATGATTCCGCTGGTGCTGGCCAAACTGTGGTCAGTGATCCCGCGGCTGTTCGCCTGGCCGCCGGCACGTTCGCTGGCCCAGGTGCTCGAGCGGGTCACGCTCGTGATGCTTGTTGGCGGCATCCTTTTCGAGATTGTTACCGGGGTACTGAACATCCAGTACGACTACATCTTCGGATTCGACTTCTACACCGCCCACTATTTCGGCGCGTGGGTGTTCATCGCCGGGTTCGTCTGTCACCTGTGTCTGAAGCTGCCCACAATGGTGCGTAGCCTGCGGTCACGGTCGATGCGGGCGGTTTTGCGGACCCCGCGCGCCGATACCATGCCCGAGGCGCCCGAATCGGGCGGGTTGGTGGCCCCAGACCCCGACCCACCCACGCTGAGTCGCCGCGGAGCGCTGGCCGTCGTCGGCGGCGGGACGGCGTTGGTCGCGGTACTCACCGCCGGACAGACGGTGGGCGGATTCACCCGCGGCGCAGCATTGTTGTTACCCCGCGGACGCAGCTACGGCAAGGGACCCAACGACTTTCAAATCAACCGGACTGCCGCCGCAGCCGGCGTCGATTTCGCTCTTACCGGCCCCGGCTGGCGTCTTCACCTGCTCGGCGGCCGCGAGCCCGTCGTGCTGGATCGCGCCGCCCTACGGGCGATGGATCACCACACCGTGCGACTGCCGATCGCCTGCGTCGAGGGGTGGTCGACCACACAAACCTGGACCGGAATCCGGCTGGCCGATCTGGCCGCGGCTGCCGGGCGCTCCCGTCCCCGCCTGGCTATCGTCTCCTCGCTAGAACGGTTCGGCGCCTTCAACCACGCTATCCTGCAGGCCAATCAGATCCTCGACCCCGACGCGTTGCTGGCGCTGAGGGTCAACGGCACCGATCTGTCGCTCGATCACGGTTACCCCGCCCGGATCATCGTCCCGGCGCTACCCGGCGTGCATAACACCAAATGGGTTGCCTCCATCGAGTTTCGGGATGGCTGATGCGTAGACTAGCGACGCAAACGGCGCGCCTGTACGGGGATCACCTCTTTCATCTCATTGTGGTGTTGGCCGCGCTCGCACTGAGCGGTTACACGATCTTGATGCTAGGTGTGCACAACCTTTTCAACCCGCACGTTTGGTGGCAGTCAATCGCAGTGTGGTTCGCCGTCGCGGTGATTGGCCACGACCTGATTCTGTTCCCGCTGTATGCGCTCATTGACCGGCTACTTACCGTGCTCGCAAGCGGCCACCGGGGCCGTGACAGGTCCCTACCCGCGCCGGTCCGCGGACCCGTCACGAACTATCTCCGAATGCCGACCCTGGCCGGCGCCCTGCTGCTGTTGCTGTTTATGCCCGGAATCATCCGGCAAGGTGCACCCACCTACCATGCCGCCACCGGCCTCACCCAGGCTCCCTACCTTTCTCGCTGGCTGCTGCTGACGGCCACGTTCTACCTCACCAGCGCGGTGTGCTACGCCGTCAAAACGATGGCACGGGGACGCGGCTCCGGGGCACCACGGGCGTCGAAAGCCGCCGCATCAACCGAGCATCGCGGTTCTGACGCCCTGGATTCTTCGGCCGGTTGATGCCGCCGCGGAAGCATTTCCCCGCGACGCGCCGCCCTCGATCGTCGCGACCGCTGACTACCAGTTACCGGATCTTCTACTGCTACCACGACGTCGACCGCCTCGGCGTCACCGACCGTCTACTGGCAGGTGCAGTCCATCGCATACGTTGTCGCACGTGGAGACGTACAGCGCCACGGTTGGGGTTAGGACGGCATCGGCGCTGGGTCGATGAGTCGGCGGCGGATGTTGTCCACGGCCAGATCCACCGCATCGCGTAGCGGTGTGACATCACCGCGGATGCGGCCCAACAGCATTCCACCCTGCAGCGCCGCGACGATCGTGGCCGCGAGCCGATCGGGACTTTCCCGCCGGCCGAGCTCACCACGACGCTGCATTTGCCGCAGCCCGTCGGCGAACGGTTGTTCCCATAGACGGAAGGCCGCGGCCAACGCAGGACGGAATGCGGGGTCGTTTTTCAACTCCGCGGCCATCGAACCCAACGGACAGGCGAATGGACCGCCGGGCTGCTGATGAACGCGCAACACCTCTCGCGCCCACCGCTCGATGCCCTTCATCGAGTTGACCTGAGCCAAGCCGGGCTGCGCCGCGAGCACCCGCTCCAGCTGGCGCTCCACCACCGCAGCCACCAGCTCCGACTTGTCGTTGAAATAGTGGTACAGCTGCGACTTACCAGTGCCCGAGGCCGCCAGGATATCGTCCAGAGCGGTCTCGGCCACGCCGTTCTCGTACATCATGGTGGCCGCCGCATCGATGATGGCCGCGCGGGTGCGTCGGCCCCGCTCGGTACTCGCGGATCGCCCCTGTCCCGAGACCGAATCGCTGACCATGGTCAATACGGTAAGTGACCTCTGGCGCCGGTGGTTGATGGGCTCACCGGTTCGCGCTCGCCCACACCACGTCGCGCCGGTTTAACGGCTCGCGTCGATCAGAACGTTTGACCGCGCAAGATCACCCGGTCGGGCCGATTCAGCACCTCCGGACCCTGACGTGGATCGTCGCTGTAGCACAACAGGTCTGCGGAAGCGCCGTGGTCCAGCCCCGGTCGGCCCAGCCAACGACGAGCATCCCAGCATGCCGCGCCCAACGCCTCGTCTGGACTCATCCCGATGCCCTTGAGCGCCTCGATCTCGTCGGCGATCCGCCCATGCGCGATCATGCTGCCGGCGTCGGTGCCGGCATACACCGGTACGCCAGCATCCCGGGCTGCGGCCATCCGCGGATAACACTTCGCGTACAGGTCGCGCATATGCGCGGCGTATTTCGGATAGCGGGTAGCGGAATCGGCGATGCCGGGGAAGTTTTCGACGTTGATCAGCGTGGGCACCAAGGCGGTTCCGTGCTCGACCATCAGCTCAGTGACGTCGTCGGTGAGCCCGGTGCCGTGTTCAATGCAATCGATCCCGGCGTTGATCAGTGCGGGCAGCGCTTCCTCACCGAAGACATGGGCGGTGACCCGTGCACCGTGGTCATGGGCAACGTCGATTGCTGTCTTGAGCACTGCGTCGGACCACAGCGGGGCCAGGTCGCCTACGTCACGGTCGATCCAGTCGCCGACCAGCTTCACCCAACCGTCGCCGCGGCGTGCCTGCTCGGCCACCAAGTCCGGCAACTGCGACTCGTCTTCGATGTCGATCGCTAAGCCGGGCGTATACCGCTTGGGTCTGGCCAGATGGCGTCCGGCGCGGATGATGCGCGGCAGATCGTCGCGGTCATCGAGACTGCGGGTGTCGGTCGGCGAGCCGCAGTCTCGCAATAGCAGCGCGCCCGCCTCGCGTTCAGTCTCGGCCTGGGCGATCGCTTCGTCGATCTCGATGGCGCCGCCGTGCGCCCCTAAGCCGACGTGGCAGTGGGCGTCGACCAAACCGGGCAGAATCCAGCCGCCGTCGAAAGCCGTGTCAGCGCCGGAGACCGGTTCACTGCTGATCCGGCCATCGACGATCCACAGCTCGACGGGTTGTTGATCGGGCAGCCCCACCCCTCGCACGTGCAGACGCACGGGTGCGGCTACTTCTTGCCCGGGAAGTTCAGCTTGGACAGATCGAAGTCGGCCAGGCCGGGTGGCAGCTCGTCCAGGCCCTGCGGCATGTTCGAAAGATCGGGGAATCCGGTCGGCATGCCTGGCATTCCCGCGCCCAGCGGCCCGCGGGCCCTGGGCTGCGTCGGGCCGCGCTTCTTACCCTTCTTGCCCTTGCCGCCCTTGGCTTTCCCGCTCTTCCGGGTCGCCGACTTTCGGCCCAACCCGGGTATGCCCATGCTGCCCACCATTGAGGACATCATCTTGCGAGCCTCAAAGAATCGGTCAACCAAGTTATTGACCTCCGACACCGCTACACCGGAGCCGTTGGCGATGCGCAGCCGTCGCGAGGCGTTGATGATCTTCGGGTCGGCGCGTTCCTGCGGCGTCATTCCGCGGATGATCGCCTGCAGCCGGTCGAGTTGTGTGTCGTCGACGGCGGCCAGGGCCTCTTTCATCTGACCCGCGCCGGGCAGCATCCCCAGCAGATTGCCGATCGGGCCCATCTTGCGGATAGCCAGCATCTGCTCAAGGAAATCCTCCAGCGTCAGCTCGCCGGAGCCGATCTTCGCGGCGGCGGCTTCGGCCTGCTGGGCATCGAAGACCTGCTCGGCCTGCTCGATGAGGCTCAGCACATCGCCCATGCCGAGGATGCGGCTGGCCATCCGATCCGGATGGAAGACGTCGAAGTCCTCCAGCTTCTCGCCGGCCGACGCGAAAAGAATTGGCACACCGGTGACTTCGCGAACCGACAACGCGGCGCCGCCGCGAGCGTCACCGTCCAGCTTGGTCAGCACCACGCCGGTGAAGCCCACACCCTCACGGAACGCTTCAGCGGTGGTCACCGCGTCCTGGCCGATCATCGCGTCCAGAACGAACAGCACCTCGTCGGGGTCAATGGCATTGCGGATCGCCGCAGCCTGGGACATCAGCTCCTCGTCGATGCCCAGCCGCCCCGCAGTGTCGACGATCACGACGTCAAAATGCTTGGCCCGAGCCTCCGCAAGTCCGGCCGCGGCGACGGCGACCGGATCACCGGGACCGGCCTGCCGCGTGGCGTCGGCGTCGGCCGACGTGCCCGGGTGTGGCGCGAAGACCGTGACACCGGCCCGCTCCCCCACGATCCGCAGCTGGTCGACCGCGCCCGGGCGCTGCAGGTCGCAAGCCACCAGCAGCGGGGTATGCCCTTGGCCGCGCAGCCACACCGCCAGCTTGCCGGCCAGCGTGGTCTTACCGGAACCTTGCAGACCGGCCAGCATCACCACGGTTGGCGGCGTCTTCGCGAACGCGAGCAGGCGGGTCTGCCCGCCCAGGATGCCGACGAGCTCCTCGTTGACAATCTTGACGACCTGCTGCGCCGGGTTGAGGGCACCGGACACCTCGGCGCCCTTGGCGCGGTCTTTGATCCGGCCGACGAACTCCCGTACCACCGGCAGCGAGACGTCGGCTTCCAGCAGCGCCAGCCGAATTTCGCGCGAGGTGGCGTCGATGTCGGCGTCGGTCAGCCGGCCCTTGCCGCGCAGCCCCTGCAGGGCGCCGGTCAGCCGGTCGGACAGCGATTCAAACACGCCGCCCAGCCTAGCGGGGCGACGATGCCCGCCGCGTAAGCGGCGGGCTGAGGAGCCCGGCAATCAGACCTAGCGGGGCGCGAGCGTGAAGCTGGCAGCACGCTCGTCGCCCAGTGTGACGCTGGTTTCACATTCGTCGCGTACAACCGGGATGGCTTGACGGATGATCAGCTCATGCTCGAAGTGATCGACAAGGGGTCCTGCGGCGAAGCCCATCCAGTGCCGCTGCTTTTCGTCCACGGCGGTTGGCATTCCGCATCGTGCTGGGACAACTTTCTGGACTTCTTTACCGACGCCGGCTACCGCGCGGTCGCACTGAGCCTGCGCGGGCACGGCGCCAGCCCGACCGCGAAGCGATTTCACGCGTGTTCCATCGCCGACTACGTCGAGGATGTAGCTGCCACCGCCGACAACCTTGGCGGCCGGCCAGTGCTCATTGCACATTCCCTGGGCGGCTTCGTCGTGCAGCGCTACCTGGAAAACCGCGACGCGCCAGCAGCTGTCCTGGTCGCTTCGGTGCCGCCGCAGGGTGTGCTGCGACTGGCAACGCGCATTTGGAGCCGCCACCCGTGGATCTCGTTGCGGTCGCTGCCCGTCGGCAATTTGACCGGGTTCATCGGTACCCCGCCGCTGGTGCGCGAGCACCTTTTCAGCCCGCACACGCCGGCCGACATCGTGGAATCGTGTGCGGCCAGCGTGCAATCCGAGGCCGTGCGCGCCTCCCTGATCGACCCGCTGATCCGCCGCGTCCGATCCAAACGGGTGACCACCCCCATGCTGGTTCTCGGCGCCGGCGAAGACGGCATGGTCACCACCGCCGAGGTGCGCGCGACGGCGCGGGCTTACCGGACGGAAGCAGAATTCTTTCCCGGCATGGGACACAACATGATGCTTGAACCCGGATGGGCCGCCGTCGCCGAACGAATTCACGCATGGCTGACAAACGCGCGACCTTGGCTAGACCGCCGCGATGTCCCCCGGCGCACCTAACACCGTCACCCGGCTCGCTCAGCGGTCGTTTCGCGGCGGCGGTGCCTTATTGCTTTATTGCTTTACTGCTTTCACGCCACCTTGGCGTGCCAGGATCGCGCGGACCCGTACGCAAAACCGATCGCGCCCAGACATGCACACAACCAGACGGGCAGGGTGATATCGATGCCGGCCTCGGCCGTGGTCACCTGTATCACAGTCGCTGCCACACCGAAGGCGGCCGAAATCAAGTAAAGGTTGGCCGTCGCCGTTGAGCGGGGGTCCTTCCGCACGATCAGCATCACTCTGGCCGCGTAGCCGATGAGCAGCACCGCGCAACCCTGCAGGGCGATGTTGAGGCTCGCATCGGCTTCCCAGCGGGAGCGCCAGGTATCCCGGCGGATCCACGAGCTGTAGAAGACGGCAGCCAGCGTGACGATGATGAGTGGGACATCATTCTCGCAACCGACTCCTCTGCTGTGCCGTCAGACCGGCGGTTTGGTGGGATCGGGGCGAAGGTCGCGCAGTCTCGGTAGGGCGCGTGTTGATGCCAGGTATTCGGTGACCGTCTCAGGCTGGATCAGCCCGAACCGGACGAGCAAGTCAATCGGGTTCAACCCCAGATACTTGCCTGCTCTGATCAGGTTATCGGCGGTGACCAACCTACCCTCGCGAACCGCCTTGTAGTACGCCGATTTGCGGTAGCCGAACGCCTCGTAGACCTCGGTGGCGGCAAGGGGTCGGCCCACAAGGTACGGAAGAACCACCGCCGGATCCTTATCGCAGTCCTCCATGAATAGACATTATCTCGGCTGGGTAGACACATTGTCCACTTTTGTGAACTGTGGTCTTGCGATGGAGCCGCTTATCGGCAAGCTGTGGCGCCTAGGTCATGTCGGCGATCATGCCGGCGCGGCCGCGCCCAGCACAGCGAACAGGTCGCGCTCGATCGCCGCTCGCACATCCGAGGTGGCCTCGGATGCACCGGACGGCGGCACAACGCAGAAGACGTCGTCGACCATCGATCCCCGCGTGGTGACTTTCGCCCACGCGATGTCAACTCCGGCGCGCTCGAGTGCGCTGGCGAGTCGAGCGAGCAAGCCGGCGCGGTCGGTGGCGCGGATTTCGATGATCAGGGTGCCGGATGTGCCGTCGAACCACGCAATGCGTGGCGGGGCGCTGGAATGGCGGGCGGGGACTGCGGTCGGCGCTTCGCGCACGGGATCGCGAGCGGGTTCGCGGTCGCGCT
The DNA here is from genome assembly GCA_035552835.1 of Mycobacterium sp. Lineage (GTDB taxonomy): Bacteria > Actinomycetota > Actinomycetes > Mycobacteriales > Mycobacteriaceae > Mycobacterium. The sequence continues at coordinate 8,581 of DASZKQ010000358.1, forward strand.
GCTCGAGCGTGGCCAACACATCAACTTCGCCGCCCAGCGCGCCGACCAGTTGCTGACGCAACAATCCGGCGGCGGGTGGCGAACCGAAGTGCGGCGAGACCACGAATTCACTGATCGCGGCCCCCTCATGAATGTTCACCGAAGCCGAATGCACGCGTAACGAGTTCAGGGCCAGCACACCGGCCGCTTTGGACAGCAGCCCACGCTGGTCCGGGGCGATCACCACGGCGTGGTAGAGGCGCTGGCTGCTGCCGGGCCGCAGCTCAACATGCACCTTCTGGTCGGCGGCCAGCGAAAGATACTCAGGGTCAAGCGGATCGGCATGAGGCAACGGCTCACCAGCGATCACCATCCGGCAGCGGCGTACCAAGTCGCGGACCAGCGATGCTTTCCAGTCGCTCCACACCCCGGGTCCGGTAGCCAAGGAATCGGCTTCGGTCAGCGCATGCAGCACCTCGAGCAATATCGGATTTCCGTCCAATGCCTCGCAGACATTGGCAATAGTCTGCGGGTCGTTGAGGTCCTGCCGCGTCGCGACTTTCGCCAGCAACAAGTGGTGACGCACCAGCTTGGAAAGGGTCTCGACGTCGGATGGCCACATACCCAGTCTGGTGCCGATTTCGGTGGCCAGCTCGGTGCCGACCACGCTGTGATCGACACCCCGTCCTTTTCCGATGTCGTGCAGCAGCGCAGACAGGATCAACAGATCGGGACGCGCCACCCGGGTGGTGAAAATCCTTGCCCGTGAAACGGCCTCGGCCAGATGGCGGTCCACCGTCCAGATATGGACGACGTCGCGGGGCGGAAGGTCGCGGATCGCGGCCCATTCCGGAAAAAGGCGGCCCCACAAGCCGGTCCGGTCGAGCGTTTCGATGACCGCTACCGTGTCCGGGCCGGCAGCCAGCAAGACCAAGAGGAGGTCCAACGCCTCGCGCGGCCACGGCGTCGGGAGTTCCGCCGCCGAGTCGGCGAGCCGGCTCAGCGTGGACACCGCAATCGGCCGTCCGGTGTTCGCCGATGCCGCCGCCACTCGGAGGAGCAGCATGGGGTCGCTTTGCGGTCGGGCGTCGCGGGCCAGCACGATCTCCCCGTCGTACTCGACCACTCCCTCGTCGAGCGGTCGACGCGGCCGCCGCCGGATTGCCGAAATCCCCCGCCGCGGAAGCGCGTTGCCGGCAGTCCGAAGCCCGGCATCGACGCGGTAGCTGACAGTGCGGCCCGCGTCGGACAGCGTCCGGGACAGGTCGAATCTGTCGCCGATGTGCAGCACAGCGCTGATCTCGTCGGCGAATTGGGCCAGCAGCAGGTCGTGCCCCCGACCGGAAACCCGGTGAAGTTCGGTGCGGACGTTGAGCAGGGTGAGCTGGGCGTCGGTCAGCGAACCCAGCGGGTCCTCCGGTCGGCCAACAAGGCGGTCGGCGAGGTGGGCCATGGCTAGCGCATCGAGCAACTGAAGATCACGCAGGCCACCGCGGCCCAATTTCAGGTCGGGTTCGGCGCGGTGGGCGATCTCGCCAATGCGCCGCCACCGGGCATGCGTCTCTTCCACGAGTTCGCCGAATAGAGAGCGGATTTCGGTGCGCCACTGCCGCCGCACTCCCTCGATCAGCCCGGAGGACAGCTCTTCATCGCCGGCGATGTGCCGCGCATCCAGCATGGCCAAGCCGGCCGACACGTCCGCACCCGCGACCCGCAATGTCTCGGCGACGGTACGCACGCTGTGATCAAGACGAATGTTGGCGTCCCACAACGGGTACCATAGCTGATCCGCGACCTGTCGTACGGTGTCGGCGGGCAGGCCATCGTGCAGCAGCAGCAGGTCCAGGTCGGAATAGGGCACCAGCTCGCGACGGCCGAGCGAACCGGTCGCGACGACCGAAAAGCCGCTGCCGGCGGCGATACCGATTTCGGTGGCCTTGGCGGTCAGCCAGGATTCGTGCAGGTCTCCCCACGCTTCGCGCAGGGCGGCCGAATCAAGTTCACCCGGTCCGCGGGCGAGCAGGGCTTCCCGGGCGGCGGGTAGATCGCCTGCCGCGCCGGCACTTGTGCCTGTCGCGGCCTCCGGCCAAATCGGATCGGGTGAATCTGGTTCGCGCTGCTTCATTCCCGTCCAGGTCGGATCGGCTACTCCCGAGGAGTCTTCATACGGCGTGTACTAGATTGCGTCGGCCCCGCGTTCGCCGGTGCGCACCCGCACCACCGTCTCCACGGCGCTGACCCACACTTTGCCGTCGCCAATCTTACCGGTGCGTGCGGCCCGCACGATGCTGTCCACGACCTTGTCCGCGTCATAGTCTTCGACTAAGACCTCGATGCGCACCTTCGGCACGAAGTCAACGGAATATTCAGCACCCCGGTAAACCTCAGTGTGACCCTTCTGCCGGCCGTACCCCTGAACTTCGCTGACCGTCATCCCCAGGATGCCCACCTGTTCAAGGCTGGCTTTGATGTCCTCGAGCGTGAACGGCTTCACGATCGCGGTGATCAGCTTCATTTTCACTTCCCTCTTCAGCCGAATGGACAAGAACCGAACTGCCGACAAGCGCCAAGTCGTAGCCGGTCTCAGCGTGCTCGGCTTCGTCGATGCCTAAGGCTTCGTCTTCGGCGCTAAGACGCAGCCCGATGGTGTATTTCAGCAATAGAGCCACGATAAGTGTGCCAATTCCCGAGTACGCCAGAACACTCCCCGCGCCGATGCTCTGCCTGATCAGCTGAGCGAAGCCGCCGCCGTAGAACAAGCCTGCCGACGTGTTACCTCCGCCTCCCGCGATGGCGATGGTCTGTGGTGCGGCGAGCAAACCCACCAGCAGTGTGCCGATCAGCCCTCCGACCAGGTGGACCCCGACCACATCCAGCGAATCGTCGAAGCCGAGTTTGAACTTCAGACCGACCGCAAGCGCACATACTGCACCGGCCACTGCACCGACAACCAGCGCGCCCAGCACATTGACCGACGAACACGAGGGCGTGATCGCGACCAGTCCGGCCACGATGCCCGAGGCCCCACCGAGTGTGGTCGCGTGCCCGTCCCGGATGCGCTCGGTGGCCAACCAGGCCAGCATGGCCGCGGCGGTGGCCACCGTGGTCGTGATGAACGTCGACCCGGCGACACCGTTTGAGCTGGTAGCCGAACCGGCGTTGAACCCGTACCAACCGAACCACAGCAGACCCGCACCCAGCATCACGAACGGCACGTTGTGCGGTCGTGTCGGGTGAATCGGCCAGCCTTTGCGCTTGCCCAGCACGATCGCCAACACCAACCCCGCCATACCGGCGTTGATATGGACCGCGGTGCCCCCCGCGAAGTCGATCGCGTGCAGCTTGTTGTTGATCCAGCCGCCGTGGGCTCCGGTGACGCCGTCGGCGCAGAACACCCAGTGCGCCACCGGGAAGTAGACGACGGTCGCCCACAGCCCGGCGAATATCGTCCAGCTGCCGAACTTCAACCGGTCGGCCACCGCACCGGAGATCAGCGCAACCGTGATGATGGCGAACATCAGCTGGAATGCGACGAAGACCGTCTGCGGCAGCGTGCCCGCCAGCGCGATGTTGGTCGCCGGGGTGCTGCCGCTGGCGGCAGCGCCGTTGACCCCGATAAGGCCCTTCAGGCCCCAGTATTGGGTCGGGTTGCCGGCGATGTTGCCGACGTCGTCACCGAAGGCCAGGGAGTATCCGTAGAGCACCCACAGCACGCTGACGACGCCCATGGCGATGATGCTCATCATGATCATGTTGAGCACGCTCTTGACGCGAACCATCCCGCCGTAGAAGAACGCCAGGCCCGGCGTCATCAACAGCACCAACGCGGAACTCGCCAACATCCAGGCGGTATCGCCGGTGTCTGGCACTCCCATCGTGGGGAATTGGTCCACTGCCCCTAACCTCCTTCGGCAAGGCCGCCCCCAGCGCGGGGGGCGACCGATGACCCGTGGTCAAGACAATGCGCAGTACTTGTTTCGAAATGTGACGCTGGCAGGTTTCGCCCGTGTTACATCATGCTCACAGCCAGATCAGCCAAGCGGCGATCGCAAGCGCGGCGGAGCCGGGCGCAGCGGGTCGCCGCCAGATCAGCCAAGCGGCGATCGCAAGCGCGGCGGAGCCGGGCGCAGCGGGTCGCCGCCAGATCAGCCAAGGAGTGCGTCGACGAAGGCGGCGGGTTCGAACGGCGCAAGGTCGTCAGGTCCCTCTCCAAGCCCGACCAGCTTCACCGGCACCCCCAGTTCCTGCTGGACCCGGAAGACGATGCCGCCTTTGGCGGTGCCGTCCAGCTTGGTCAGCACCGCGCCGGTGATGTCGACGACGTCGGCGAACACCCGAGCCTGCGCCAGCCCGTTCTGCCCGATGGTGGCGTCGAGCACCAGCAGCACCTCGTCGACCGCCGCGCGCCGCGTCACCACGCGTTTGACCTTGCCGAGTTCGTCCATCAGCCCGGTTTTGGTGTGCAACCGCCCGGCGGTGTCGATCACCACGACATCGGCGCCCGCGGCGATGCCCCTGTCGACGGCGTCGAACGCCACCGACGCCGGGTCGGCGCCCTCAGCTCCGCGCACCACCTCGGCGCCCACCCGCGAAGCCCAGGCCTGCAACTGGTCGGCGGCGGCGGCTCGGAA